>NZ_RJNX01000002.1:300000-392621 GCF_003942775.1 Streptococcus mitis
ACTGGGAGAAGAGGGGCCAGTTGGTAATATCTCCGTAACCAAAACCAGTCGTTGTAATGATATTGGAAACCTGGAAGAAGGCCATTTCAAAACTCTTGGAAAATCCTGGGTAGAGATAGAGGGTATTAAGGCTAATCAAGCCTGTAGAAACCAGCACGATGACCAAGTAAGCTCGAAGTTCTTCGTCACCAAAGAAGGCCTTGACGCGACGGAGCATGAGGTAGTAGTAGAGATTGAAATTTACCCCAAAAACCAAAACTCCAATACTAACCAGATAGGTAATTAGTGAGCTACCATAGTGGGCAATTCCATCGTTATAGACGGTAAAGCCCCCAGTTCCCGCTGTCCCCATGGCAATGACAAAACTATCAAATAGGGGCATGCCAGCCAGATAATAGATGATGACAAAGAGGGAGAAGAGAGCTAGATAAAGGAGATAGAGAATCTGGGCAGTGTTTTTTAGTTTGGATACAACCTTGCCAAAAACAGGGCCAGGAACCTCAGCCTTCATCACTTCTAGGTGACTATTCTTGGCATTGTCCATAATAGCAAGTGCAAAAACAAGCACTCCCATCCCTCCAATCAAGTGGGTAAAACTTCGCCAGAAGAGGAGGGAACGACTGAGAACCGAAACGTCGTTCAGAATGGTTGCTCCAGTTGTTGTAAAGCCAGAACTGATTTCAAAAAAGGCATCGATAACGCTGGGAATTTGCCCAGCAAAAACAAAGGGGAGACCTCCAAAGAAGGACCAAAGGATCCAACAGAGGGCCACAATCAAGATTCCCTCCTTGGCATAAATCCGTTGGTTTTTTGGCTTTTGTAAAATTCCTGAACCGCCTAGTAATACGAGAATCCCTATTGTTGAAAAGAGGGCCGTAAAGACTTGACTCGATTCACGGTAATAGACAGCGACAGACACAGGAACTAAAAGAAGAACAGCTTCGATCAAAAGTAATTTTGAAAGGAGGTAGCGAATCATACTTTTATTCATTTCTTACCTCGCGATCAAGTCATAAATCTTGGTGATGTTTGGCAACAAAGTTGTTACTAGGAGCTTGTCTCCAACTTCCAGCATATCCTCCCCAGTAGGGAAAATAGTCTTGCCTTTTCGAATGATAGCTGCAATAAGAACCCCTTTTTTCAGTTTGAGTTGAGAAAGAGGTTTGGCAGTCATCTTATTAGCTTCCTTGATATGGAATTGCAGGGTTTCGATTTGGCCATTGGCTAGATGGTGCATGGCTTGAAGGTCTGAATACTGGGCATTAACACGACCACGAATAAAGTGCATGATTGTATCTACAGCGATGCTTTTAGGTGTGATGATACTTGAAAAATCAGGCGCATTGATAATCTCGAGGAGACTGGTACGATTGACCTTGGTGATATTTTTTTGTACACCTACCCTGTCAAGGAACATAGAGGTAATCAGATTTTCCTCATCGACCCCTGTTAGAGTCGCAACGGCATCATAGTTTTGAGCACTTTCTTCCAGCAGGATATCTTTTGCGGTACCATCTCCTTGAACGATATAGAGATTTGGAAATTTTTCGCTAAAGAAGCTAGCGATTTCAGGATTGATTTCAATAACCTTGGTATCGATACGACTGTCTTTGAGGATACCTAGTAGATAATAGGCAATTCTCCCAGCCCCGACGATGAGAAGGCTTTTCACGGCACGAGATTTAAAATAATTATGGAAGAGCATCATATCAACACGGTTACCAGTGACAAAGATTCTATCTTTATCCTGTATGGTCATGTCACCACTTGGGATGATAATTTGATGATCCCTCTCTATCGCACAGACAATGACATTGCCGAATTTTTTCCGAAAATCAGAAATGGGCATTTGGCAAAGACCACTGGAGGATTTAACAGTGAATTCCATCAAGCTGACCCGTCCACCAAAGAAACGTTCGACAGATAGGGCGTTGGGAAAGTCAATGATATTTGCGATAGCGCGGGCAGCCAAGAGCTCAGGATTTACGATAAGAGAAAAGCCGAGAATATTCTTTTCTTTGAAATAAGAGTTAGAGTATTCAGGATTTCGCACCCGAACGATGGTTTCTTTAGCCCCCATTTTTTTGGCTAGAACGGCTGCAATCATGTTTACTTCATCGTATTCAGTCAAGGCGATAAAGATATCGCAATCCTGAACACTGGCTTGCTCAAGGATGGTGAAATCGGCCCCGTTACCAAGAATCCCCATGATATCAAAGCGATTGACAATATGATTGAGGACGGCTTCGTCTTGCTCAATCAGCAAAACATCATGTTTTTCTGCAACCAAGGAGCGACAGAGGGCAGAACCAACTTTTCCCCCTCCGACAAGGATAATTTTCATAATAAAACCTACTTCTTCATTATGTAACTATCATACCTTTTTTCAAGAAAAAATGCACCTACTAGCTAATAACAAGAGCTTTTAGTGAAATTTTGCTATAAGGTAAAACTATACCCTAACCAATTGAAATAGCTATTAGCGACTTTTTAGAAAATATGGTATGATAAAGGATACACAAGGAGATAAAATGAATAATAATTTACTGGTATTACAATCAGACTTTGGTCTGGTTGATGGTGCGGTATCGGCTATGATTGGAGTGGCTTTAGAAGAATCTCCAACCTTAAAAATTCATCACTTGACGCACGATATCACGCCTTATAATATTTTTGAGGGGAGTTACCGTCTCTTTCAGACGGTGGATTACTGGCCTGAGGGAACGACATTTGTATCGGTGGTCGATCCAGGTGTCGGCTCGAAACGTAAGAGTGTGGTTGCCAAGACTGCAAAAAATCAATACATTGTCACACCAGATAATGGGACGCTTTCTTTTATCAAGAAACACGTTGGCATTGTAGCTATTCGTGAAATTTCTGAAGTGGCCAATAGACGTCAAAACACAGAGCATTCTTATACCTTCCACGGTCGTGATGTCTATGCCTATACTGGTGCTAAACTGGCCAGTGGTCACATTACTTTTGAGGAAGTGGGGCCAGAGCTCAGTGTGGATCAGATTGTGGAGCTTCCAGTCGTAGAGACCATCGTTGAAGACCATTTGGTGAAGGGAGCTATTGATATTCTGGATGTACGTTTTGGTTCGCTTTGGACCTCTATCACGCGAGAAGAATTTTACAAGCTGGAACCAGCATTCGGTGACCGTTTTGAGGTGACTATCTATCATGCAGATATGCTGGTCTATCAAAATCAGGTTGTTTATGGCAAATCATTTGCAGATGTGAGAATTGGGCAACCCATCCTTTACATCAACTCTCTCTATCGTTTAGGTCTGGCTATCAACCAAGGTTCCTTTGCCAAGGCCTATAATGTGGGTGTCGGTTCATCTTGGACCATTGAAATAAAGAAAATAGAATCATAAAATAGGAGAATATAGATGAAAAATCAATCAATTAAACAAGTTGTTGCTATCGGTGTTGGAGCTGCGCTCTTTGTTGTCATCGGGATGATCAGCATTCCGACACCTGTTCCAAATACAAGCATCCAGCTTCAGTATGCGGTACAGAGCCTCTTGTCTATCATTTTTGGCCCTCTAGTGGGATTACTTGTTGGTTTAATTGGTCATGCAGTGAAGGACTCTCTTGCTGGCTACGGCCTTTGGTGGACTTGGATTATTGCTAGTGGTCTCTTTGGTCTAGCCGTCGGACTCTTTAGAAAATACATTCGAGTAACACAGGGTGTTTTTGAGTTGAAGGATATTGTCCTCTTTAACCTCATTCAGATTGTTGCAAATGCCCTTGTTTGGGGTGTCTTGGCACCACTTGGAGATGTGGTGATTTATCAAGAAGCGGCAGAAAAAGTATTTGCCCAAGGGATTGTTGCGGGAATTGCTAATGCTGTAACTGTAGCTATCGCAGGGACCCTTCTCTTGCTAGCTTATTCACGTACGCAGACTCGTTCAGGAAGTTTGAAAAAGGATTAATATAAGGAAAAAGGCTGGGGAACCAGTCTTTTTGCTGTTTATAGGCTAGTCGGGTAAGCAATTTAGGCTAGGAATCTTGTTGGCGCTAAGTTTTTAAGAGAAGAGTCTGCAAGAAGGGCTTGATTTATGATAAAATAGAAGTCTAATACTCTGCGAAAATCTAATTCAAACCGCGTCAGCTCTATCTGCAACCTCAAAACAGTGTTTTGAGCAACCTACGGCTAGCTTTTTGGTTTGCTCTTTGATTTTCATTGAGTAGAAGAAGCGAATGAAGAGAGTAAGATGAAAGAAGCTATAATTGAGTGGAAGGATTTCTCTTTCCAGTATGAAACACAACAAGAACCGACCTTGCAAGGGGTGGACTTGACTATTTATAAGGGAGAGAAAGTCTTAATTGTTGGGCCATCTGGGTCAGGCAAGTCTACCTTGGGTCAGTGTTTGAATGGGATTATTCCCAATATTTACAAGGGTCAGACGTCTGGAGAATTTTTGATTAAGGGGCAAGCAGCCTTTGATATGAGCATCTATGATAAGTCTCATCTGGTCAGCACAGTTTTGCAGGATACAGATGGGCAGTTTATCGGCCTGTCTGTGGCAGAGGATTTGGCTTTTGCTCTGGAAAATGATGTAACAGCTTTAGAGGAGATGAAAAGTCGTGTTCATAAATGGGCTGAAAAGCTGGACCTTCTTTCTTTACTGTCTCAGCGTCCCCAGGATTTGTCAGGTGGACAAAAGCAGCGAGTCAGTCTAGCTGGTGTTTTGATTGATGAGAGTCCGATTCTTTTGTTTGATGAGCCACTCGCCAACCTGGATCCCAAGTCAGGTCAGGATATTATCGAATTGATTGACCAGATTCATAAGGAAGAAGGAACGACGACTCTTATTATCGAGCACCGTTTGGAGGATGTTTTGCATCGCCCTGTCGATCGGATTGTCTTGATAAACGATGGTCGTATTCTCTTTAATGGGTGCCCTGACCAGCTACTGGAGACTGATTTATTGACCCAAAATGGAATCCGAGAACCCCTTTATCTAACCACTCTCCGTCAATTAGGTGTGGATTTGGCCAAGGAAGAACAATTAGCAGATCTGGATAACTTGTCTATCTCAAAAGGTCAGGTTCAGTTGCAGAATGAACTGGTAAAAGAAACCCCAGAATTGCAGTCACTCTTTAAATTAGAGGATCTGTCTTTTTCTTATGATGATAGACCGATTTTAAAATCCATTTATCTGGATATTAAAAAGGGTGAAAAGATTGCCATTGTCGGAAAAAATGGAGCAGGGAAATCAACCCTAGCCAAGGCCTTAAGTAGCTTTATTCAGACTGAAGGTCGCTATCTTTGGGAAGAGCAGGATATAAAAGGAGATTCGGTAGCAGAACGGGCGGAACGAGTAGGCTATGTGCTGCAAAATCCCAATCAAATGATTTCAACCAATATGATTTTTGATGAGGTGGCTCTGGGACTTCGTTTGCGAGGTGTGGACGAGCAGGAAATTGAAACGAGAGTCTATGAAACTTTGAAAATCTGTGGTCTCTATGAATTCCGTAATTGGCCTATTTCTGCCCTGTCATTTGGTCAGAAAAAACGTGTGACTATTGCATCGATTTTGGTCTTAGGAGCTGAAATTATCCTCTTAGATGAACCGACAGCGGGTCAAGACCAGAAGAACTATACTGAGATTATGGAATTTCTCGAAGAGTTGCATCAAAAAGGGCATACCATTGTCATGATTACCCATGATATGCAATTGATGCTGGATTATTCAGACCGGGCCCTTGTCATGGTGGATGGGGAACTGATTGCCGATACCGATCCAGCTAGTCTGTTGAGCAATCCTGAGCTGTTAGTAAAAGCCAATCTCAAAGAAACTTCTATCTTCAACTTGGCTAAGAAACTAGATGTGGATCCGCTTGCTTTAACGGCATTTTACAAAGAAAGGAGAGAAGAATGCAAGCTAAATTAATCGGTTACCAGCATAGAGATACTGTGATTCATCGCTTGTCAGGTGCTGGGAAACTCCTCTTTTTCATTCTCGTGTCATTGGCTGCCATGATTAGCTATGATACCAGACTGCTTGTTCTGATTGCTGCTTTTTCGGTCTTTCTCCTCTATTTGTCAGAAATCCGTTTTAAAGATGTTTCCTTTGTAGCCGTTTTTGCGACGGTATTTGCCGTTTTAAACGTTTTGATGGTCTATCTCTTTTCTCCCGAGTATGGGGTTGGACTTTATGGAGAGAGAAGTGTGATTTGGCAGGGAATCGGTGCCTACACTCTGACCAGCCAAGAGCTCTTTTACCTGCTAAATTTGGCTATTAAGTACCTTTGCACTATTCCTCTGGCTATTATCTTTTTGATGACAACCCACCCTAGTCAGTTTGCTTCCAGTTTAAATCAAATTGGTGTGCCCTATAAGATTGCCTATTCTGTCAGTCTGACCTTGCGCTATATTCCAGATTTGCAGGAAGAATTCTTTACTATCAAGATGTCTCAGGAGGCGCGTGGGATGGAATTATCTAAGAAAGCTTCTCTTATGCAACGAATCAAAGGCAATCTGCGCATTATTACTCCCTTGATTTTTAGCTCGTTAGAACGCATTGATACCATCGCTACAGCTATGGAGCTTCGACGCTTTGGGAAAGAGAAAAAACGCACTTGGTATAGTTATCAGACCTTGAAAAAAGGAGACTATCTTACCTTGCTCTTGGCAGCCTTGTTTTTAGTAGCTAGTTTGTTACTTATCTTGCAGAATCAGGGACGATTTTACAACCCTTGGAAATAGCTTGAAAAAATCAAAAAAATCAAGTCGTTTCTATTGACAATGATTCTGAAAGTGTTATACTAAGAAAGTAGTTTCGCTGATTTACTTCAAACCTGTTGTGAGGTAAGTTAACGATGCCTTAACCACGCTGTTTGCTGAGCTTGACTCCGGGCAGTGTGGCTATTTTTTTGCAATGGTGAAAGGAAGCAAGTCATGACAAATCACATTGTATTATTTGAGCCTCAAATTCCACAAAATACAGGCAATATCGCGCGTACTTGCGCTGCGACCAATTCTCCCCTCCACATCATCAAGCCAATGGGCTTTCCTATTGACGACCGCAAGATGAAGCGAGCTGGATTGGATTATTGGGATAAACTAGAGATTTATTTTTACGAGAGTTTGGAGGATTTCATGTCTCAGATGAAGGGCAAACTCTATCTGATTTCTAAATTCGCAGAAAAAGTCTATTCTGAGGTGGATTTATCGACTGACGAAGACCATTATTTTCTTTTTGGACGTGAAGACAAGGGCTTGCCGGAGGACTTTATGCGAGAACATCCTGAGAAAGCTCTCCGTATTCCTATGAATGATGAACATGTCCGCAGTCTCAATGTGTCTAATACCGTCTGCATGATTGTCTATGAGGCTCTTCGCCAGCAGAACTTTGCAGGTCTTGAGCTTGTTCATACCTATGAAGTGGATAAATTGAAATAAAAAATGAAAATGAAAATGAACAAAATGCTTGCGCTTGCAAGCGTTTTTTGTTATGATAAAAGAGTCTTCAGGGCAGGGTGAAATTCCCGACCGGCGGTAAATTTGACTAGCTATTTTAGCTTTCTCGTCGTTGTCTTGTCTCGATATACTTTAAGTATTATCTTCGACTGCGACGCCTAGATAAATCTAAAATATCTTAGCCAAATAAGTCCGCGAGCGCAAGCTGATGTGGTGAGATTCCACAACCGACAGTATAGTCTGGATGGGAGAAGACGAAAGAATAGCTTTGTCTGTTCTGATAGATTTATAGCTAAACTGTAACCGCTTGCTTGAATTTCCTTAATAGAGTGAGAGGGGACTTTTGGGATATAAAAAGTGAGAATAGATAGAGGAATCCTTTCTAACTTCTTCTGATTTTATAGAAAATTGGAGGAACCTGTTATGACAAACACACGTCGACTTTCGACCATTGCGATTTTATCAGCCATCTCATTTGTGCTGATGTACTTTGACTTTCCGCTTTTGCCAGCGGCGTCCTTCCTCAAGATCGAATTTAGTATCTTGCCAGTCCTTGTGGGTCTGGTGGTCATGGATTTGCCTGCTGCTCTAGGAATTCTCTTGCTTCGCTCACTATTGAAATTGCTTCTTAACAGCCAGGGAGTGAATACTTACATTGGCTTGCCAATGAATATCGTAGCTTTAGGAGTTTTTGTCATCGTATTTGCTTTGATTTGGAAAAAGGAACGGACAACCCTTCGTTTCCTACTAGGCTCTCTAGCTGGAACTATTGGTTTAACCGTGGCTATGTTGGTTCTCAACTATGTTTATGCTGTTCCTTTGTACGCTAAGTTTGCTAACTTTGATATTGGAAAAATTTTGGGACTTTCCAACTACCTAATGACCATGGTATTACCTTTTAACTTGATTGAGGGTGTAATCTTTTCCGTTTCATTCTGGTTGTTGTACGTCCTTTTGAAACCAACCTTAAAACACTATGAAAGATAAACAAACATTTTTAATGAAGGGCAGTTTTGCCCTTTTACTTTTCGTTATTCTTGGCTACATGGTCAAATTTTACCCTGAAACGCTGGTCGGTTTTGACCAACCGATACAGACAACCGTTCGAGGAGACTTGCCAGATTATTTGACTACTCTCTTCCGAGCCATTACACGCCTGATTGATATCCCAGTGATTATCACCTGGGTTGCCATCGCAGCCTTTGTCTTTTATCGTAAAAGATGGAAGATAGAAAGTTTCTTCATGCTGGGAAATCTGGCTTTGGCAGGTCTTTTAATCGTGACCTTTAAAAATATCTACCAGCGCCCACGACCAGCTATTTTACACTTGGTTGAGGAGAAGGGATTTTCCTTTCCAAGTGGCCATTCTCTGGCTGTAACCTTGATGGTCGGTTCTCTGATTGTCATTCTCAGTCAACGGATGAGAAATCCAGTCTGGAGAAAAATCGTACAAATCGTCCTTGGCCTTTACTTAGTCAGTGTGTTGGTATCAAGGGTCTATCTGGGAGTTCACTATCCATCAGACGTCTTTGCCAGTCTCTGTGTGGGTTTGGGAGTCCTGTTTATAGAGTTTCCCTTCTATGACAAGCTCCGCTTCCAATGGCGATTCAAAGGCAAACAGAAGTGAGATAGGTCTTGCAAGAATGGTAAAAATCTGATAAACTAAGTAGTAATTGAATAGAAATCCGCAAGACTAGTAACTCAAGGGAAGTATATCAGGGAGGAGAGCCGTGACTGTAAGCTCTCTATATGAAAGCTGGGTGAATTCACTTGCGCATGGATTTAGAAATGAAGGTCTGACTTGTCAGATGAAAACGGATGGTACCGCGTGTCAACGCTCCGAGTGGAGTTTTTGGCATGTGGTTTTCTTTTTATCTACGAGAGACTGATGGAGGAATTATGTCAACTATTGAAGAACAATTAAAAGCGCTTCGTGAAGAAACGCTGGCTAGCTTGAAGCAGATTACTGCTGAAAATGAAAAAGAGATGCAAGATTTGCGTGTCTCTGTCCTTGGTAAAAAGGGTTCGCTCACTGAAATCCTCAAAGGGATGAAAGATGTTTCTGCTGAGATGCGTCCAATCATTGGGAAACACGTTAATGAAGCGCGCGATGTCTTGACAGCTGCTTTTGAAGAAACAGCTAAGCTCTTGGAAGAAAAGAAAGTCGCGGTTCAACTTGCTAGTGAGAGCATCGATGTGACGCTTCCAGGTCGTCCAGTTGCTACTGGTCACCGTCATGTTTTGACACAAACTAGTGAAGAAATCGAAGATATTTTCATTGGGATGGGTTACCAAGTCGTGGATGGTTTTGAAGTGGAGCAAGACTACTATAACTTTGAGCGTATGAACCTTCCAAAAGACCACCCAGCTCGTGATATGCAGGATACTTTCTATATCACTGAAGAAATCTTGCTCCGTACCCACACGTCTCCAGTGCAGGCGCGTGCTATGGATGCCCATGATTTCTCTAAAGGTCCTTTGAAGATGATCTCACCAGGGCGTGTGTTCCGTCGTGACACAGACGATGCGACCCACAGTCACCAGTTCCACCAAATTGAAGGCTTGGTTGTTGGGAAAAATATCTCTATGGCAGACCTTCAAGGAACCCTTCAGTTGATTGTGCAAAAAATGTTCGGTGAAGAGCGTCAGATCCGTCTGCGTCCATCTTACTTCCCATTCACAGAGCCGTCTGTTGAGGTGGATGTTTCTTGCTTCAAGTGTGGTGGAGAAGGCTGTAACGTATGTAAGAAAACTGGTTGGATCGAAATTATGGGTGCCGGTATGGTTCACCCACGTGTCCTTGAAATGAGTGGTATCGATGCGACTGTTTACTCTGGCTTTGCCTTTGGTCTTGGACAAGAGCGTGTAGCCATGCTCCGTTACGGAATCAACGATATCCGTGGCTTCTACCAAGGAGATGTCCGCTTCTCAGAACAGTTTAAATAATGATTAGAAAAGTAGAAATGGCAGATGTTGAGGTGTTGGCTAACATAGCCAAACAAACCTTTCGTGAAACATTTGCTCATGATAATACGGAAGAGCAGTTACAGGAATACTTTGAAGAGGCTTATAGTCTGAGAGTTTTGTCTACTGAGTTGGAAAATCCAGAATCCGAAACCTATTTCATTATGCATGAAGAGGAGATAGCTGGTTTTCTCAAAGTCAACTGGGGAAGTGCTCAGACTGAGAGAAAATTAGAGGATGCTTTTGAAATTCAACGTCTCTATGTGCTACAAAAATTCCAAGGATTTGGATTCGGTAAGCAACTGTTTGAATTCGCTCTTGAACTTGCTACCAAAAATAGTTTTTCTTGGGCTTGGCTAGGTGTTTGGGAGCATAATACAAAAGCTCAAGCATTTTATAATCGATATGGTTTTGAAAAATTTAGCCAACATCATTTTATGGTTGGTCAAAAAGTAGATACGGATTGGTTACTGAGAAAGAAATTAAGGTAAGAAGATGATTCTTCTATTGAAATGATAGGAAAGGAAAAGAACTAGAGTGGCAACTGTCATTCTGGAGAACTAAATTATGCTTGTATCTTATAAATGGTTAAAAGAATTGGTGGACATTGATGTTCCATCACAAGAGTTGGCTGAAAAAATGTCAACTACAGGGATCGAGGTAGAAGGTGTCGAATCACCGGCTGCTGGTCTCTCAAAAATTGTCGTCGGTGAGGTATTGTCTTGCGAAGATGTGCCAGAAACTCACCTCCATGTTTGTCAGGTTAACGTTGGCGAAGAAGAAGCCCGTCAAATCGTTTGTGGTGCCCCAAATGTGCGTGCTGGTATCAAGGTTATGGTGGCTCTTCCAGGAGCTCGCATCGCTGACAATTACAAGATCAAAAAAGGGAAAATCCGCGGTCTTGAGTCACTTGGGATGATCTGTTCACTTGGTGAACTGGGAATTTCTGACTCAGTTGTACCTAAGGAATTCGCAGATGGCATCCAAATCTTGCCAGAAAATGCCGTTCCTGGGAATGAAGTCTTCTCATATCTAGACTTGGATGATGAAATCATCGAACTTTCAATTACACCTAACCGTGCGGATGCCCTTTCTATGCGTGGAGTGGCTCACGAAGTAGCAGCTATCTATGATAAGGCAGTCAACTTTAAAGAATTTACTCTTTCAGAAACTGACCAAGCTGCAGCAGATGCTCTTTCTGTGGGTATTGAGACAGACAAGGCGCCTTACTATGCAGCTCGTATCTTGGACAATGTGACCATCGCACCAAGTCCACAATGGTTGCAAAACCTTCTCATGAACGAAGGAATCCGTCCCATCAATAACGTAGTGGACGTGACCAACTACATCCTTCTCTACTTTGGTCAACCAATGCATGCCTTTGACTTGGATACCTTTGAAGGGAGTGACATCCGTGTACGTGAAGCGCGTGCTGGTGAAAAAATAGTGACTCTAGATGGGGAAGAACGTGACTTGGACGTGAATGACTTAGTTATCACTGTCGCAGACAAGCCAGTAGCTCTTGCAGGTGTTATGGGTGGTCAAGCAACAGAAATCTCTGAAAAATCTAGTCGTGTTGTCCTTGAAGCTGCTGTTTTCAATGGCAAATCTATCCGTAAGACAAGTGGTCGCCTGAACCTTCGTTCAGAATCGTCTTCTCGCTTTGAAAAAGGTATCAATGTGGCAACTGTTAACGAAGCCCTTGAAGCTGCGGCTAGCATGATTGCAGAACTTGCAGGTGCGACGGTGCGTAAAGGTATCGTTTCAGCGGGTGAGCTTGATACCTCTGATGTGAAAGTTTCTTCAACTCTTGCTGATGTTAACCGTGTCCTCGGAACTGATCTTTCTTATGCTGATGTCGAAGATGTCTTCCGTCGTCTTGGCTTTGGTCTTTCTGGAAATGCAGACAGCTTTACAGTCAGCGTCCCACGTCGCCGTTGGGATATCACAATCGAGGCAGACCTCTTTGAAGAAATCGCTCGTATCTATGGTTATGACCGCTTGCCAACCAGCCTTCCAAAAGATGATGGTACAGCTGGTGAATTGACAGCCACACAAAAACTCCGCCGTCAAGTTCGTACTATTGCTGAAGGAGCAGGTTTGACAGAAATCATCACCTATGCTCTAACAACTCCTGAAAAAGCAGTTGAGTTTACGGCTCAACCAAGTAACCTTACTGAACTCATGTGGCCAATGACCGTGGATCGTTCTGTCCTCCGTCAAAATATGATTTCTGGTATCCTTGATACGGTGGCTTATAACGTAGCTCGTAAGAATAAAAACTTGGCCCTTTACGAGATCGGAAAAGTCTTTGAACAAACTGGCAATCCAAAAGAAGAACTTCCAAATGAGATTAATAGCTTTGCCTTTGCCTTGACAGGCTTGGTTGCTGAAAAAGATTTCCAAACAGCAGCAGTTCCAGTTGATTTCTTCTATGCTAAAGGAATCCTTGAAGCCCTCTTTGCTCGTTTGGGACTCCAAGTAACCTATACGGCAACATCTGAAATCGCTAGCCTTCACCCAGGTCGTACAGCTATGATTTCACTCGGTGATCAAGTTCTTGGTTTCCTTGGCCAAGTGCATCCAGTCACTGCTAAGGCTTACGATATTCCAGAAACGTATGTGGCTGAGCTCAGCCTTTCAGCTATCGAAACTGCGCTTCAACCTGCTAATCCATTTGTAGAAATTACTAAATTCCCAGCAGTTAGCCGTGACGTTGCCCTTCTCCTTAAGGCAGAAGTGACTCACCAAGAAGTTGTGGACGCTATCCAAGCTGCCGGTGTGAAACGTTTGACAGATATCAAACTCTTTGACGTTTTCTCAGGCGAAAAATTGGGACTTGGTATGAAGTCAATGGCTTATAGCTTGACTTTCCAAAATCCAGAAGACAGCTTAACGGACGAAGAAGTCGCACGCTATATGGAAAAAATCCAAGCGTCTCTCGAAGAAAAAGTCAATGCAGAAGTGCGTTAAAGTATCAATCCATCCTTCGGGGTGGATTTTTGCTTTTTAAATAACAATTCAGGATCAAAAATAGACAGTTGAGGAACAGAGAAGATAAATTGGAGTTTACCAGTGTATAATGTACTCATAACTCAAAGTACCCTAAGATTTTTTACTAAAATGAGGATGATAAAAATGGACAGAAATCATTGTAAATGCTATCAAAAAGGAGTATAATGAGTGCAAGACATTTCGGAGGTGAAAGATGCTAGAAGTAAGAAGTCTAGAGAAAAGTTTTGGATCCAAGCAAGTTTTGTTTGGCATTGACTTTCAAGCGCGACCAGGTCGTATTTTGGGATTAGTCGGGAAAAATGGTGCTGGGAAGACAACAATTTTCCACAGTATTTTGAAGTTTTTAGAATATCAAGGAGAAATCAGTCTAGATGGTCAGGATATTCGTCAAGAGACCTATGCTCGGATTGGCTATCTGCCTGAAGAACGTAGTCTCATGCCTAAATTGACAGTCCTTGAACAAGTTCGCTATTTGGCGACTCTAAAAGGCATGGATGCCAAGGAGGTCAAGGAAAAACTCCCTCAATGGATGAAGAGGTTGGAAGTGAAAGGGAAGCTGACTGATAAAATCAAGAGTCTGTCAAAAGGGAATCAGCAGAAGATTCAGCTCATTATTACTCTGATTCATGAACCAGACTTGATTATCTTGGATGAGCCTTTCAGTGGATTGGACCCGGTCAATACAGAGTTGCTCAAGCAAGTCATTTTTCAGGAAAAAGAGCGCGGAGCAACCATTATCTTTTCTGACCATGTCATGACCAACGTCGAGGAACTTTGTGACGATATTCTGATGATTCGAGATGGCCGTGTGGTCTTGCATGGACCAGTTCAGGATGTTCGCAATCAATACGGGAAAACGCGTCTCTTTGTTTCAAGTGAACGAAGCAAGGAAGAATTGGAAAAACTTCCTCATGTTAAACAGGTGAGCTTGACCAAGCAAGGCAGTTGGAAATTAATCCTAGATAATGAGAGTGCTGGAAGAGAACTCTTCCCAATCTTGACTCAGGGGCAGTATATCGCAACCTTTGATCAGCAAGCGCCAACAATCGATGAAATCTTTAAACTAGAATCAGGGGTGGAAGTATGAGAAATATGTGGGTTGTAATGAAGGAAACCTATCTTCGACATGTCAAATCGTGGAGTTTCTTCTTTATGGTGATTTCACCATTCTTGTTTATCGGTCTCTCTGGGGGAATTGGCTATCTTCAAGGCTCTTCTATGGCTCAGAGTGGCAAGATAGCAGTAGTCAGCACTGTTCCAGCTGTGACAGACAGTCTTAAATCTACCAATGGTCTCAATTTTGATTATCAGGATGAAGCCAGTGCTCAAGCTGCTATCAAGGATGAAAAATTAAAAGGCTATCTGACCATTGACCAAGAGGATAGTGTCTTGAAGGCAGTTTATCACGGTGAAACTTCCCTTGAGATTGCTATTAAGCTAGGAGTAACGAGCAAGTTAAATGAGCTTCAAGATCAACTCAATCGTTCGGCAGCCAATTTGTCACAAGAACAGGAAAAACGCTTGGAACAAACAGTTAACTTTACGGAGAAAATTGATGAATCCAAGGAAAATAAAAAAATGATTCAAATCTTTGCGGCCGCAGGGCTTGGTTTATTCCTTTATATGATTTTGATTACCTATGCTAGTGTCACTGCTCAGGAAGTGGCTAGCGAGAAAGGAACCAAAATTATGGAGGTGGTCTTCTCTAGTATCCGAGCTAGTCATTATTTCTACGCTCGCATGCTAGCTCTGCTTCTTGTGATTTTGACCCATATTGGCATTTACGTCGTGGGTGGACTTGCTGCCATTCTTCTCTTTAAAGACCTACCAATCTTGGCACAATCTGGTATTTTAAACCATATAGGAGAGGCTTTCTCGCTCAACACCTTATTGTTTGTCTTGGTTAGCCTCTTTATGTACGTTGTTTTAGCAGCCTTCCTAGGTTCTATGGTTTCTCGTCCTGAGGACTCAGGGAAAGCCCTGTCGCCTTTGATGATTTTGATTATGGGTGGTTTTTTTGGAGTGACAGCTCTAGGTGCAGCTGGTGACAATCTTATCTTGAAGATTGGTTCATATATTCCCTTTATTTCGACCTTCTTTATGCCATTTAGAACCATTAATGGCTATGCAGGGGGAGTAGAAGCATGGATTTCACTTGCTATTACAGTGATTTTTGCAGTGGTAGCAACAGTCTTTATCGGGCGTATGTACGCCAGTCTAGTTCTACAAACAGATGATTTAGGACCTTGGAAAACCTTTAAACGTGCCTTATCTTATAAATAGAAGAGCCTCGCGAAAGCGGGGTTTTTTTAGAGATAAAAAGAATGGAATTCAGAAAAATATTTTTCATATCTATTGACTTTTAGGGGTGAAATTTGGTATTATAGTAGGCGGTATTGTTTACCCCATTTGAAAGGCCCCGGAACCTTCCAAATACTTTTCGATGGGAAGGAACACCCATCACCGTAAACAAAAATCGAACTATATATAGGAGAAATCATGAACAAAACAACATTTATGGCTAAACCAGGCCAAGTTGAACGTAAATGGTACGTAGTTGACGCAACTGATGTACCACTTGGACGTCTTTCTGCAGTAGTTGCTAGCGTACTTCGCGGAAAAAACAAACCAACATTTACACCACACACTGATACAGGTGACTTTGTGATTGTTATCAATGCTGAAAAGGTTAAATTGACTGGTAAAAAAGCAACTGATAAAATCTACTACACTCACTCAAACCACCCAGGTGGATTGAAACAAATCTCTGCAGGTGAACTTCGTTCTAAAAATGCAGTACGTTTGATCGAGAAATCAGTTAAAGGTATGCTTCCACACAATACTCTTGGACGCGCTCAAGGTATGAAGTTGAAAGTATTTGTTGGAGCTGAGCACACTCACGCTGCACAACAACCAGAAGTTCTTGACATTTCAGGACTTATCTAAGGAAAGGAACAATAAAGTATGTCACAAGCACAATATGCAGGTACTGGACGTCGTAAAAACGCTGTTGCACGCGTTCGCCTTGTTCCAGGAACTGGTAAAATCACTGTTAACAAAAAAGATGTTGAAGAGTACATCCCACACGCTGACCTTCGTCTTGTCATCAACCAACCGTTCGCAGTTACTTCAACTGTAGGTTCATACGACGTTTTCGTTAACGTTGTAGGTGGTGGATACGCTGGTCAATCAGGAGCTATCCGTCACGGTATCGCTCGTGCCCTTCTTCAAGTAGACCCAGACTTCCGCGATTCATTGAAACGTGCAGGACTTCTTACACGTGACTCACGTAAAGTTGAACGTAAGAAACCAGGTCTTAAGAAAGCTCGTAAAGCATCACAATTCTCAAAACGTTAATCAATACGATTATATCAACGTTTCAAAGCACTTTGCAAAAATTTTGCAAAGTGCTTTTTTGTCGATTTTTGAGCTCAAATAGCTTTGTGATAACCTTCTGATAACCTCTTCTAAATTTTTAAAATCATGATTTATTTTGCTTTATTGAGATAGTCTGCAAATTTGTCAATAGAGTTTTTCTCACCAGTTTTTGTGGTGTGAGTATAGACATCTAATGTCACCTGACTGCTTGCATGACCGAGACGTTTTGATGTATTAGAAGGATCGATTCCAATTTCAGACATAAGTGTTGCATGTGTATGTCTAAACCCATGTGGGCTAATTGGTTTTAATTTATGCTTTTTAATAATTCGATTCAGTACGTTATTAATGTAATCAGCATGCAAAGGTTCAATTTTGTCATTACTTGATATGTAAGAGAACATATATTCATCACTAATATTCAGCTTTGTAAGAGGAAGCTGAGATTGTTCTTTCAGATAGAAATTTCTCCATTGCTTAATAATATCGATTGTCTCATCATCAAGATAGATTGTACGAACTGAAGATTCATTCTTTGTGCTCTTTTCAATCGCTTTACCGTCAATTCTTCCTAGACTTTTATCTATGTTCAATAGATTGCTGTCAAAGTTAATATCAGCCCATTTTAAAGCGTATAACTCCCCTTTTCGTAGTCCACTAAATGCAAGCAGTCTAAATAAAGCAAAATGTTTAAATGGCTCAGTTTCTTTCACTATATCAAGGAAATGATGTAATTCCTCCAGAGACCAAAAATTATCTGATCTAGTTTTTTTGATTTTAGGCATGATAACATTCTTCATTGGATTTCGATCAATGTAGTTCATGTTGATTGCAAAATCAAAAATTTTTGAGGTATAGGATTTTATCTGTTTGATATTTTTGAAAGTCTGAGATTTTTGTGTAATAAAGTTTTGACAGTCTAAAGGACTGATTTGGTCAATAAATTTATCGCCAAATATTGGTAGAATATGTATTCGATAGATATTCTTAGTTTGGGAAGAAGTTGTTTCTTCAACGGTACCAACATAGGCATTAAACCATTCTTGATAAAGTTCTTTATAAGTGACTTTGGGGTTAGGTTTGTCGGTACTTACTGTGGGGGCAACGACACCAGCTTCTAAACGAGCTTCGTACAATTTTGCCTCTTTTTTGGTTTTGAACCCTCTCTTTAAGTGCCTTTTTTTCTTTCCATAAGCATCTAAGCCAATGTAAAAGCTGACATAGTATAGGATTCCTTTTTTTGTTTTGTATTTGTGTATAGACATTTTTTCTCCGTATCTAAGTTTTCGGAGCTTATGTAATTGAGAAATGAGTGTCTATCTATTTTTTCTATCTTCTTGGCGGATAGCGTATTCGTCTGTTTTAATCCAGCTCTGCCAAACTTTAGAATCTTTATTTTGGTGATTCATATAATCTATAAACTCAGACATAAAACGTTTGTTTTTCTCAGCTAGGTATTCTGAGAATATATGACGAAATTCATCTGAAAAACTATCATCAAGTGGTAGTGTTAATACCCTTTCGCCAAATTCGATACTCTTCTTTAACTTCTCCATATCGCTTTTAAAAGGTGTCACAGAACCAATTTTAGATGTTTTGAAACTATCTGTAACAATTTTAAGATTTGATGGAGCGTGTGGGTTGCTATCAAGTCCCATAATGTAAGCGACGGAAACATTAAAGTATTTTGCCAATTTTTCAGCATTATCTTTTTTAGGTTTGCGGATTCCTTGATTGTATCCAGAAAGTGTAGGATAGGCTATATTTGTAGCTTCGCTAATTTCTGTCAATTTTTTTCCGCTATTTTCTATCAGTTTAGTAATATGATTCGTCATAAGAACCTCCTTTTTATCATTATAACACATTTTATTCTTTTTGAATAAAAAAGCTTGACAAAAATTCAAAAAGGATATATAATTCAAAATGAATAACAAATTAAATGGTTTCGGAGCTTATTTAATTTAGAAATGAGGTGTGAATTTATGTCGGAAACTACTTTAGTTGTCCAGCTTCCTAAAGAATTAGAGAAGCAATTACGTGCTCACTATGATGAGATGATTTCAAATGCTGTAGCAAGAGTATTTGAAGATAAAGAACTTTATAAACCCATGGTTCGTATGTCAGGTTTGTCTAGGTGGTTAGATGTATCTACGACAACAATCCAAAAATGGACGAAAGAAGGAATGCCAACCATGGTGATTGATGGAGTGACTTTATACGATAAAAGAGCAGTAACAAGATGGTTGAAGCAATATGAAAGATAGGTACTTGTATGAATGGTGTTCAGTGGATCAAGATAACAACAGATATATTTGATGATGAAAAAATTCAGCTAATAGAATCAATGCCAGAAGGAGATACTCTTATTGTAATATGGTTTAAAATTCTGGTGCTTGCAGGAAAGCAAAATAATAGTGGCATATTAAGTCTAGGGAACAAGGTTTATTACACAGAAGAGATGCTTTCAACAGTGTTTAGACGAAAGGCTACATCTGTAAAATTAGCTCTCAGTATGTTTGAAGAATTTGGCATGATAGAAATCATAGATGGCGCTATTACCATTCCAAAATGGGAGAAACATCAGAATATAGATGGCCTAGAAAAGATTAGAAAACAAACAAGGGAACGTGTTGCTCGCCATAGACAAAAACAAAAAGCACTAATTAAAGGCGAGCCACAACTCATTTTAGACTGTAACGTTACAGTAACGGATGAAAATGAGAATGTAACGCAAGAGATTAAGAACAAGAGTAAGAATAAGAAAGAGATTGAGAATATACTGGATAATAGTTCTAGAAAGACTGAAACTTATATTCCACCCAAATATTATTCTTTGTTAGAATCCATTTCTTATAAGTACAATGATAGATTTTTGTATCCTAACAATTACACTTTAACACATGCTCAGAAGATGAAGATAGGCGAGTATTTGGCTAGTGGGTATATAACTAGTGATGAAGTTATTAGCATGATTGAACGGATTCCTGAGGATGCGACTTCTCCTTTAGCGTATTTATTTAAGTCTATGGAGAATTTAAAGCAGGAACGTATGCTGGAGTGCAAAGCTATTGCCCATGAAAATGCCCGAAAGAAGTATATGATAAATGAGTAGATATAGGACTGTTCTAAAGAAATGTTATATCACTGAGGAGCAAAATGAAATAGTGAATAACTTGATTGAAATGACAAATCATCTAAGTTTTTCCTCTTATGCCAGAAAAATGTTATTTAAGAGCTCGCCTATTTATCTTCAATTTGATTTTGAATCTTATCATGACTTTATATTTCAAGTTAGAAGAATTATCAATAACTTACGTCAGTTAGAAAGAATAGCAGAACAAAGTGAAGATTTGGATAATGTAAGGATATTTCACTACTGCGTTGAGCTGATGATAGAATATGAAAAGAAGACAAGTAAACAAGTGAAAGAACTTGTAAAACGACTAAATAAGAAAACGAGGTGATAGGACCATGAGAATAAAATCTGTGTTGAAACAGGTGTTTTTGACGGAAGAAGAAAATAAAAAACTAAATGATTGTATGAGGAAGGAAAATATTCGTAATTTTTCTGAGTTTGCTAGACAAAAATTAATACGAACAGATTTGAACATCCAAAAAGTCTCTTTTGAAGGTTTAGTTCCTTTAACAGAAGAGTTGGAACAAGTCGGAAAGAATATCAATTCTATAGCCTGTCTTGCAACTGTAGTTGGGAGAATAAGCTATGAAAACAAAATGGATATGTCTATTTTGATGCAAAAAATAGTTGATGTGATGGAGGAAAAAGATGTTTATTTTCAAAAGTAATATGGATAAGGATTTTGATCAGATATGCGAATACATATTGAAATTAAAGCGAGCAGAATTATTTCTTCATGGAATTAAACAACAAGATAAAACGAAGGCTCGTTTGTATCATGCGATGCTGGAATACTATGATGCTAACCATAAAAAAGAAAGACATATGAGAATTTTAAAATAAGGAAACGCTGTTAAAAATTTTGCAGCGTTTTTTATATATCTTCTTAAAATATTTGTACACACAAATGACAGTCAAATTGATTTTTGGGATTATTTTATCGAGAAGGAAAGATTTCTCATAATATGACTTTGCGAGCTCAGAGTCTGTATACACACACTCCTAAAATCATCCCCAAAATTTGTATACACATAGTGTATGTACTTTTTTGGTGATTTAATTTTTGGGGGAATTCCCAACCCCCTTTAGAAATAGTTAGATATAAGATTAAAAAATGGTATAATCTTAAAAGATAAACGTTTTTAAGGAGTAGACTTTGAAAGAGAATTTAATCAAATCAAAAAAGCGTGTTCAAAAGCATGGAGAGGTTTTTATGCCATTCTGGATGGTACAGAAAATATTAGATACTCCAGGTATTAAAGAGACTTGTGAAGATATTTCTGCAACATTTTTAGAACCTTCTGCAGGAGATGGGAAATTTTTGCAAGCTATTTTAGAAAGAAAATTATCTGCTGTTATCATGCAATATGATGAAAGAAGTTGGAAGACAAAATCATTGATTGCATTATCATCTATATATGGGATAGAATTTCTCGAAGATAATTTAGAAGTAGCACGTTCACGTATGTTTCTTTATTATTTAGATTGGTACGAACAAATTTTTAGTACTAAGCTAACTAGTAGAAGTGACATCTATAAATCTGCATATTATCTTATTCATAAAAATATAGTTAGAGGAAATACCTTAACTCAACGTCATCCTGTTACAGATGAACTTATTTGGTTTAATGAATGGCAACTTTTCAAAGGCCATTCTAGTTTTGGTAAGACTGGGCAAAAAGTCTTTAAAATTAGAAAACGCATAGTATCAAGTGTTAAATCCTTGATATTATGCGTTTTATTGTTAGAAAATTTGCTTTATTTTCTCCTTAAGTTGAGTTTTTGCCCAGCCTCTATCAGAGCTTTTAGGTAAAAAGTTGAGGATAATACAGTTGTAGAAGGACGAGCCCACTGAAAAAATAAGGAGCTTACTTTTAATGAAAGGAAAATCGAGGAATCTTTCATCAATTTGAGCGAATTCCTCGGTTATTTTGTATTTATTAAGGTCATAATTCGTTTTATATTGACCACGAAGATGGTTGTGGCTGCCTGTAACTCCATGCTAAAAAGACTCGATGCTCTCGCGACATCAAAGCCATGTCTCTGTTTTAGTTCGGCATTCTTCGCTTCGATTTTATAGCGATGTCTGGCCATTTCTTTAAAATAAGATGTTTCCTGAAATTTCTTCTGGAAAAGATGGTCGTTACTCTTAATAGCTAATGAATAAATTTTAAACTTTGCTCCTCCCTGATAACACCCTTCCTTGGAAAGACAATTCTTGCACTTTTCAATGTCAAAGTAATGAGTGACAACTTGATTCTTATTTTGATATTTTTTCCCTGTCCTTGCTTTGCGAACAGCCATGTGTCCTTCTGGACAGACAAATAGCCCTGCGTCTTTATTAAATTCAAACGCATCCTCTTCTTTACGGTAACCTATTGAAAAACAGAAGGGTTCAGTTTTGACACCAAATGAATCTTTTCTTTGCGAGTTAGTTGAATGTTGTTCTTTCCCGAATAAGCTGCATCACCAATAATAGTCTCGATGTCCAGACTATTTTCCTTTGTTTTGGCATATAACTCAGGTAAATATTTCCCATCACTTTGTTCGTCAGAAGTGACCACACAAGCAGTAATAATCCGTTCATCCGTCATAGCGATATGACTTTTATATCCATAGAAAGAGCTGTCGGCTGTCTTATGTCCAAGTCTAGCTTCCTCCTTGACAGACGCTTCCAAGTGTTCTAAGTCATCATCGACAGCTTCTTTTCGGTAATTGAACTTTTGAGAAACAGCTGGTAGAGCTAAGAGCTCCTTGTGTTTTTCAACCACAGCCATTAACTCCTCTGTATAGGTCAACTCTGCTTCGAGGTTATCTTCCTGAGGTTTCTTTGGAAATTCTATTTTGATATCTTCTGAATGTTGATAAATCGTTTTACGTAAAGCTTTTGAACGCTCCCTAAGAATTTCTTGGGGCTTCTTATGATTATAATGAGATTTGGTGTGAGTGGCATCCACAATGAGGATTTTACTCTTAATCAAGTTATGTTCGAGTGCAATTTGAACAGACTTCTGAATCAATACATCAAGCAGTTTGTCATCTTTAATTCTTAGCTTTCTAAATTTTGTCAGAGAGGATGGCTCGATAACAGAATCCTCAGGAGCTAGACCAAGAAAAAATTTAAAGTCCATATCTGACAAGGAACGTCCCACCACATCGACATCTGATAACTTATAAATATCTTTTAACAAGAGATATTTGAACATCATAATCGGTAAATAAGCTTTACGCCCAAAATCGGGACGATAATTCTTTTCTAGTTCATCATAGATAAATCTAAAATCACAGAGTTCAGTTAGCTGACGTAAAAAGTGGGTTTTAGGAACAACGATATCATACAAACTAGAATAAGGACTGACATCCATACTTAACTGATTATCAAGCATTATTTCACCTCATCTCTAGTATAACAAAAAAGCCATCAATTTGATGACTTTTTCAGTAGGCTCATGAAACGCTATGAGTTTTTGTTGCACTATATTTTACAATTTATCATTATAAAATAAATGCTGAACTTTTTGAAAGCTTCTAATTTGGAAAAATTAGAATTGCTGAAAAGTAAGAGTACATTAATGATATTTTATGAATATATGTACACACACTAATTAGTTATAAATATGAGAAACGAAAATTATATTAGTGTTGTTGAACTGGGCTAAAGGAAAAGGGGAGAAAAAGTTATCAATTGAACGATACTTCAGTACCAATAAAATTGAGTACTAAAGTATACAAAAATTACTAATGGATTGAGACTTTTGTATTTGATTATACCGTAGAGAATATTAGTCAAATAAAATTGTTTTGTTTTCACTAATGCATTTCTTATTATTATCCCAGTAGTTAATACTTTCAAAGCTTCCTTTTCTTAAATAAAGCGGTATCCTTTTTCTTATATCATCTTGCATTGGTATTTTATCAATATCTTTTAGATTCCACCATTTTGGCTCACCTTCATCAGATGTGCTTAGTTCACCAGTAAACTGAGTACATAAAAAGTCATAGAAGACAAATCTCTCATTACCAATTGAATTAGTAAAGCCTGAAATTCCCTTTAATTCAAGATTTAATGCAGTGAGTCCAGTTTCTTCCTTAAGCTCCCGTAGTGCAGCTTCAAAAAAACTTTCAGGGAATTCAACTTTTCCCCCTGGTGGAATCCAGCCAGGAAAATTATCGTGCTGTCTATTAAGTAATAAAATTTCTTGATTTTTCAAAACGCAAATATTAACCCAGTTTTTGATTTTTTCAGTCATATTATCAACCTCCAGTAAGTATTTTTTCATATATTATACTATATGTCAAGAACTATATGCTATTTATGATTGTGACAAATGTGTCTCAGCCAAAGATTGATGATTTTTATGAAATAGCTGATTAATTCTCAGATATGACGATAAAATAATTTTTACAAGACTAGTTAACCTTATTATACTGTGGCAAAAAATAGAATTTCATTGATTTTCTGTATATATTTTCTATTGATTAAAATGGGATATATGTGGGTCTTGTTTTACCTTTAAGAAAAGTTAATAATAAAATCAAGATATCTGAAGGATTTTAAGAAATGGATGGTATAGGTTATGTAATTTATATCAGAATTAGTAATATTCCTGAAAAAGCCTATGAATATGTTGTAAATGGGTACTCTGCTATTGGATGGATTATAGATCAGTATCAAGTTAAAACTGATAAAAAATCTGGAATCACTGATGATCCAAATGATTATAGTGATGATGAAAAGTATATCTTCAATTTGCTATTGAGAATTATTAATATATCTATCCAAACGATTGATTTAATAAATAGTTTACCTAAATTCGAAGTTTTAATAAGGAGATGAATACGTTGTCTAAAGTGTATTTGTCTTCTTTTATTTAAATTTAATTTTCAATAAACTGATTAATTTATCTTATGATATAATAAAAACAAGTACATTACATTAATTATCATAGTAAAGGAGTTGTTAAATGGAAAATTATAATGAGTTACTAACACTTAGGAATAAAATAGAAAATACACTGAATTATCAACTGTCACTAAGTAATTTAGAATTATATCATAGCAATCTATTTGCTGTTGTTCTGGAGAAGTCTGAATTTATTAATCATAAGTTTTTTAGTAATGTTATTGATATTAATAAAAAATATACAGATTTAAAGGTTTACAGAGAAAAAAATTCGATTGATTTAACTATCGAGGTTATTGATGAGGATAGAAGGACTCATGTTATTTTTATAGAAAATAAGGTTAAGTCTTTACCAGACAAAAGTCAATTAATTCGTTATTCTGAAAAAGATTCTAATGCTAAAGGGATACTTCTTAGTTTAGTTAAACCTGAATTTGAACTACCTGATAGTTGGTTTAGAAGAAGTTATGGTGAGCTAATTGAATATTATAGTGATTTACTTGATAAAGTAGATGAGACTTTTAGATTATTCTTAACAGATTATGTTGAATATATGAAGAATGTGAAAGAGTTTATTGAAAAGATAAGTTATGGCGAATCATACTTTTTAGAAGAGTGTAATAATAAAGTACTTGAAGGTATGAGATTAAGGTCTGTTGTCGAGAAGATTCATTATGCGAATTTAGAGAATAAGATTTCTGATTTAGAATATAAAACATACTCTGGTAGGATAAGAGGAGCTCATCATTTTGGGATTTATCTTCCTATCGAAGGTACTACGTCATCATTTGATATTCAGATACAAGGAAAACAGTATAGACATAAGGTTAATTTTTCTCTTGAAGATAAAGCAAAATTAGGTGATTTAGAAAGAATATGTGATAGTATAAAAGAGAAAACTTGTTTGTATAATTTCAATCTAGAGGATAATCCAATTTTAGAAAAATCATCTTCAAGAAAAAAATGGAAAACATATGGTAAAAAAGATTATTATGATTATGCTCATATAAAAAAACATGTATCTAGTAAAGAATTGATTAATTATATAAGAACGGATATTAAGAAAATTGAAGCGGATCTGAAAATTGTTAAAGATATTATTTTAGAAAATATTAAATCAACAACTAAATAAAAAAAATTAAATGCTGATGAAGCAGTATTGATAAGTATCAATCTTCTAAAGGATTTATATATTAAGGTTGAAAAGTGTGCTCGCCCTCATCATAATGAAACACCTAGCCTATTATCTTAAGAAAAACAGATTCAGTAAGGAATGCAGAATAATCATTATTATTTAACCAAAAATTAGGAGAAAATAAATGAAATATGACTTTAATTACTGGCAATTCTCGCCGGAAAATCAATATTTGGATCGGAAATCCGCACGAAAGAAGCCACAAGAACTACTTAAGCACTTGATTGCCTTTGCTAATGCTGACGGAGGTCAGTTGATTATCGGGATTGAAGATGAAAAGCAGCATAATATTATCACTGGTTTTAAGGATGGGAAAGCCTATCCGATTGATGATTTCAAAAAGATAGACCGAGAGATGCGGGATACACCGTTGGATTTATCTTTTGAGGAAATACCTGTGATCAATCATAAGGGAGAAGACGACCTGATTTTGCTTATCTCAGTTGAATTATCATCGAATCGAGTGATTGCCGCTCCAAATGATGAAGTTTATCTACGACAGGGAGACGAATCAGTCAAGTTGAGTTATGAGCAACGTATACAACTTAGTTATGATAAGGGACAGCGTTTCTTTGAAGATGAAATCATTGAAGATGCCACATTAGATGATATTGATGAACTATTGGTTCAGGATTTTAAGGACCATTTTGATATTTCAGAACGTTCAACTGAGGAGATATTAAAGGCAAGAAGGTTTCTTATCAATGGTAAATTAACAAAGGCGGCTATTCTTATCTTTGGTAAGTATCCTTCAGCATTTTTCCCTCAAGCACGTGTTCGTTTTCAACGATTTGATGGGGTAGATGTAGGTACAGGAAGTGAATTTAATGTTATTAAGGAAGTAACATTTGATGATGCATTGCCTAAATTAATTGTTAAAGTTAGAGATTTTATTCGAACCCAGCTACGAGAGTTTCAGTATCTAGATAGTGATGGTAGATTTCAGATACTTCCAGAATATCCTGAATTTGCCTGGTTTGAAGGAATTGTAAATGCAGTAACCCACAGGAATTATTCAGTATACGGAGATCATATCAGGGTATTGATGTTTGATAATCGTTTAGAGATTCATAGCCCAGGAAAACTACCGAATATTGTAACTGTTGAGAATATAAGACATGAACGTTTTTCTAGAAATCCGCGTATAGCTCGTACCTTAACTGAATTTGGATGGGTCCGAGAAATGAATGAGGGAGTAAAACGAATCTATTCTGAAATGGAATCTGCTTTTCTCCATGAACCGTGTTACTCTGAACCAGGTAACAAAGTAGTTTTAACATTAGAAAACAGTATTACAAGTAGAACATTGAGAACGCGTGATTCTTTGGAAAGTAAACTTAGAGATTATAGTGATTTAAGTGTTGATGAAAAACTATTGATACAGTATATGTACAATACAGCAGAACCTATGACAACTAAAAAAGTAGCAGAGTTCTTAGGTAGGAGTGTTTCTTACTCGTCCAAATTATTGAAAACGTTGAGAGCAAAAGGCATTTTAACATGGTATGGGACAAGTACGAAAGATCGCAGTCAATACTATAAATTAGAAATGAAATAAAAACGAAGAAAAACGAAGAAAAACGAAGAAAACATAGTTACTAATTAGTGAATTTAGAAAGTAATCTTACTTTTAAATTCATGAAATTCATTCGCTTTATAGTTTTGCAATTTATTTGTTTGTATGGGAATGTGATTTGTATTATACATCATTTCACCTTTAATTAATGAAACGAAGAAAAACGAAGAAAAACGAAGAAAAATAAATCGTTATTTCTCAACTACATGAGCTCCGAAAACTAAAAAAGTGATAACCCTTTGATAACCTCTCGATTTTTAAAAGGGTTATATATGTAAAAATTGAGGATTTATCTCTTAAAATTACTTGATCTTAGTGATAATTTACCATAAATATCATGATGTAGAAAAAACCAGGTCTTAAGAAAGCTCGTAAAGCATCACAATTTAGTAAACGTTAATTCGAAAGAATTACTATACTTACAAAGAGCACCTTTCGGGGTGTTCTTTTTTGTACTTTCTTACTAAATTGGTGCAACTGACACAGTTGTTGCGACTTTAGTCACTTACAAATGTGACTGCAACCTGACGAGGTCAGTTGCCTCAAAACGTTAATCAATACGATTATATCAATGTTTCAAAGAGTCTGGGACAAAAGTCTAACCTTAAATATAAAAAGCGAACAAAACGAGTTATCTGACACTCAGAATTCTGTCTTGTTCGCTTTTTTTGTCTAATCTATCGATTTTTAAAATTTATAATAAAGAATTCCTAAAATAAAAATCTTTTTGTCCCAAACTCTTTTTTGTCGATTTTTAAGCTCGTATAGCTTTGTGATAACCTTCTGATAACCTCTGAAAGTTTAGTTCCTTTAACAGAAGAGTTGGAACAAGTCGGAAAGAATATCAATTCTATAGCCCGTCTTGCAACTGTAGTTGGGAGAATAAGCTATGAGAATAAAATGGATATGTCTATTTTGATGCAAAAAATAGTTGATGTGATGGAGGAAAAAGATGTTTATTTTCAAAAGTAATATGGACAAGGATTTTGATCAGATATGCGAATACATACTGAAATTAAAGCGAGCAGAATTATTTCTTCATGGAATTAAACAACAAGATAAAACGAAGGCTCGTTTGTATCATGCGATGCTGGAATACTACGATGCTGGAATACTACGATGCTAATCATAAAAAAGAAAGACATATGAGGATTTTAAAATAAGGAAACGCGGTTAAATTGAACTGCACCCTAAAAGTTAGACAGAAAAATCTAACTTTTGGGATGATTTGAATTTTGGGGAATCCCCAAACCCCGAGTTGTTAATTTGAATGCCATAACAACAAGTCAATAATTGATTTTAATAAATTGTACTCGTGGTGCTATTTATTTTCAAAATACAATAAAAAGCTCAAAAGGACTACACTGTAAGTGTTGAAACAAACAGGAGGTTAGCCCCAATGAGCGACTTACAATATACAGGTAAATCTCATCACTTGCAATGGACTTTGAAATAATTATCAAAATTTGTCTTCAGCTATATAGTGAACAATGTCCCGAATCTTACAAACATCGTAACAATATCAGCTTGTCTAAGGTTTCAGATCAGTCTCTATTAGTTTTGCTTATTTTACAGACTGAACTAGGCATTAAATCACAACGTCATTTCTATCGGATATGCCAACTCTTTCCCTGTGGGTGTCTCCCTGAAAGAAGTCGATTTAATCGACGGTTAAGACAGCTGATTTGGTTAGTTTAAATCATTCGGCAAGCCATGAATACTCAACTTTCTCAAAATAGTATTGTCATCATCGATAGTTTTCCATTATCACTTTGTCAACCTATTCGTAATCATTGAGCATGTATTTTCCATGAACTAGGCGACATTGGATACAATTCCTCTAAGTACCGTTGGTTCTGAGGATTCAAAGTACATCTGTTGGTCACTCTATCAGGCTATATTCTGAATAACGTTGTGACACTTGTCTTAGCACATGACATTGATATTTTCATTGCGTATCTAGGATGTCCTAGTCAACGAGGTCTCAATGAACATTCTAATGGCTTATTAAGACGAAATAGACTACCGAAACAAATGGATTTTACTAATATTTCTCAAAATTATTTATCAGCTAAACTGATAAAAGAAATAGAATTCCTAAAAAGTCTTTGAATTATCAAATACCATACCAAGTTTTTCTGAGTTACATGAAAAATCTAACTTAATTTGACAATCTAGGTTCTGAATATTTCATAAAGTATTAAATAGATAAATAGTATAGAATTTTTCAAGAATTATGCTAAGCGGTATACGTAAAAAGGTGTTTCTTTAGAGGAGAGATTTGGGAGTGGGGACCTAGTTTACATTTTATAAATTTAATGTATTCATAGTGGGTTTGAGTAATGTTAAGTTATACTTAAAAATATATTTAATTAATACTTTGTGACTCTGCTTCGGTATCAATACTAGAACCTCTACAGAATTATAGTGGAATGAAGTAAAATATGAATAAACTGATTGGGAAATTCAAATAAATTTCTAGCAATATTTTAGAAGTTGCAGTTTACCACTCTAAATTCAATCAATTAAAATAAAATATGGAAGAAAAGGGTAGAGTAATTTTGAATAATTTGATATAATGAACTGTATTAATTAATGCTTTATTAAGGGGTTTCTGTTATGTTATTTAATCGTAAAGGAATAAATCAAAAGAATTGGAGAATGGTAAAAAAAGGGAAGCATTTTCTTTTTGGCTGTACTCTTTTTTTAGCAACTGGTGCAATAGGATTGCAACAAACACAAGTTGTCAGAGCAGATGAAGTGGCATCTTCAGTTGTTACATCAATGAACTCGGCAGAAGATGGAGATGATAGGGATAAAGGTAAAACACCTAAAGAGGAAGTAATTAAGCAGGAAGATAATGAGATTAATTTGGGAGTCACTTCTCCATTATCAAAAAAATCTGATGAGCTCGATAAAAAAGAGGATGTAGCTAAAACAGAGGTTAATAAACAATCTTTAATCGAATTAATAGAAAAAATTAAGAATATAGACTTAAGCAAAAAAACTATAGATTCAGTAGAGAAATTGAATCTTTCTTTGTCGCGCGCACAACAACTGATGGAAAGTCCGACAGTAAGTCAAGAAGAGGTAGATAAAGAAGAGAAAGCTCTTAAAGAATCTTTTGAAAAATTAGAGGATAAACCTGAAAAAGAAAAAGCCTCAGAGTCTAGAGAAAAAACTGAGCCTCAAAAAGAAGAGAAATCAGATTTAAGCAAAGAAAAAATAGCAAAAGTAACAGAAACTGTAAATGAAATTTACAGTTTAGCTAATCAAATAAATTATGAGTTCAGCGATGCTGAGAAAGAATTAGTTAAAACAGCTGAAAAACTTTCTGAGGATAGTAACAGGGAGGACGAGGTAGAGTCGCTCCTAAAAGAAGTCACACGTCTTCGAAATAAAGTAGCAAATCGAATGACAAGAGCTCATTCTGGTAAACGTGACCCTAGAAATGGCCAACCTATTAATGGGAATGGTGAGAGTAGATTTAGGGCGGTATACTTTTTACCTACGCAAAATCAGCATGGAAGAGGAGAAGCTGGGTTAGTTAATGAAACTAGAACTGATTTGACGTATTATAATTCTGATGAGATATACTCATTTATGAGAGTGTTAGGTCAAAGAGGCCCAGGAGAACCTTTATATAAGTATGAATATGGAGAAAATAGAGGTAAGGAAGATAAATCACCATATTATTTAAAAACTGTAGGTGTTATTAGTGGTTTAGATAAGCTTAAAGGTATAACATTGAGAGTTGCTTATAAAAATCCTCGTACTGGAAAGGAAGACTTTCAGGATATCACATCTGGTGTATGGCCTGTTAATAATCCAGAAGTTAAAGCGGTTATAAGAGGTTGGCTTGGGCGTTATGATAAAACGGGAGAAGCTGTTGAACCGGGTGATTATAGAGTAACTATTGCGGCAGGAAGAAAGAACCCGGAAAATAGTATTACTTATACATTTCATGTAAAAGCTCAAAGTGAGCGTAATACGGTTAATGATTTGGCAACACCAACTTATGTAGATGATGTCCGCCATTTAACGGAAAAAGAAAAAACAGCTTTAATTAAAAAGTTTGAGGCTGCACACCCAGGAGTAGTCAATAGAGCAGTTCACATTGACTATGATCATGCTGAAGTTTCAGCTGATGGTGCAACAATGACGATTCACTTTAAAGATGGATTTGCACCTAAAACAATCCAAACAAATGCACAGAATGATGCTATAGCAAAACATCAAAGTATTACGGCATTATACGGTGACCCACACGATTTTTACAAAAATCCTAGAAATCTTGTGAAGTCAAAAACAGAAAATGAACTTCCATCTACTGTTGATGTGCAATGGAAAACACCATTTAATTTACAACAACCGGGAACACGAAATGCTGTTGTTACAGTAACTTATCAAAATGGAGCCGTTAAAGATGTATCGACACCATATACAGTGCTAGATTTTGTAGGAAAACAAGACAAACGTATTAATCAACATCAAAGTGGTGAACTTGGTGATGCTAGAAGTTATATCACTTTATCAAATGGAACAGCACCTGCGACCGATCTGACGATTCGTTGGAAAGGTGGATCTACTGTAGATACTTCAAGACCAACGGTTCATCATAAACAAATTGAAATTCTTCGTGGAAATACGACGATGAAAACAGTCGATATTCCTGTTGAGATTGTTGATAATATTAGACCGACAGTAGAAATTCCGTATGATAATCCTGGTAATCAAGAAATTTATGTATATTCACATGAAAATAATAATATTACTTTAAAAGCAAAAGATAATAATGGAAAGGTTTCTAAAGTTTACTTAGCATTTGCAGCAGATAATAGACAGGGACTAGGACAAGAAGATAATAGCTATTTAGGTGGAGGAAGCCCAGATGGCTTATATCTAACAGCAACTAAGATTAAATCTGAAACTACAGGTTCAGATGCACAACCAGCAACAATTACGGTGAGTGGGAATATTAATAATCAACCATTTGCCGGTGAAAAATCAATCACGCGTTATTTATACACCGAAGATCCCGCTGGAAATACGAACTATGAACATGTAGGTCATGCGAATGATAATGGAGCACCAGGACGTATTCGTTTTGTATGGAAACCACAAACTTTCAAATATACAGCAACTCCAAATTCTCAAACACAAACAGTTAGCTATAAAGATGAACCAAGCGCAGAAGCAAGTATCAATAAAACAGGGTTACCATCAGGGACAACCTATGCTTGGAAAACAAAACCAGATACATCAAGCCCTGGTAATAAATCAGGGGTAGTAGAAGTCACTTATCCTGATACTTCAAAAGATACTGTGAATGTAACTGTAAGTGTTCGTAAGTTGAGTGATGAATATGCTCCTACAGGAAATAAAATCGTTAGAAATCAAAATGTTCCGGTTACAAATAATGACTTAAAAGCAGCAGTTGCTATTAGTAATAACGGTAATAGTAAGGTGAAATCCGTTACTGCTGGAACGATTAGTACAGCAAATGCAGGAACTCAAACGATTAAAGCGACTGTTACTTATTTAGATAATACGACAGATCCAGTTGACATACCTTTAGAAGTAAAAGACATAACAGCTCCAACGATCACAACACCAAGTGATAGACAAAATTGGGATTTAATTGCATTGGATAGAACATTACCTTCTATAAAAGTTGCAGCTACTGATAATACAGGAGGAACTGGTGTTAAATCAACAACGGTAACGGGCTTACCAGATTTCTTAGTATATGACAATGCGACTAAGACAATTAAATTTAAAAATGGAGTTCAAGAAGTAACAAAATTACCTGTTGGACAAGATAGTAAAACTTATACTGCAACTATTCAAGTAACAGATAATGCAGACAATCCTAGTCAAAGACAATTTACGATTACCGTCAAATCAATGACAACGAAATATACTGCAACTCCTAATGTGCAAAAACAAACGGTGAGTTATGATGTAAAACCAGATGCAGGAACAAGTGTTAATAAAAATGGATTACCAGCAGGAACAACCTATACATGGGCAACAACTCCAAGTACAACAACAGGACCTGGAGATAAAGCAGGTAGCGTAACTGTAACATATCCTGATGACTCAAAAGATACCGTGAATGTAACTGTAAATGTTCGTGCACAAAAAGATGAATACAANCCANAACCAANAGTCCAAACAGTGGACAATGGAGCAGTACCAGAAGCAAGAAACAGCATTGGCAATGTGGACAGCTTACCACCGAAAACAACGTTTGAATGGAAAGATGGCGCACCAAATACAGCCGTAGGACAACCAGGCGAAGTATCCGGAACAGTGATCGTTCGTTACCCAGATGGCACAAGCGAAGAAGTTCCAGTGAAAGTCAATGTCAAAGGACAAGCAGACACGTACAAACCAGAACCAACAGTCCAAACAGTGGACAATGGAGCAGTACCAGAAGCAAGAAACAGCATTGGCAATGTGGACAGCTTACCACCGAAAACAACGTTTGAATGGAAAGATGGCGCACCAAATACAGCCGTAGGACAACCAGGCGAAGTATCCGGAACAGTGATCGTTCGTTACCCAGATGGCACAAGCGAAGAAGTTGAAGTGAAGCTGACTGTCCGTCAAATAAATGCTAAAGGCACTCCAGAAACACAACCAGAAGCACCAGACTTCACAGGAGGTGTAAACGCACCGGATGCACCAATAAGTGAAGTGCCAGAATACACAGACCCAATTGGATCGACTGGTGTAGATGGAAATGGAAACCTCATCATACCACCAAGTGTAGATATTCCTGAGTTTATGGGTGGAACAAGTACACCGGATGCACCAACTCATGAGTTCTCAGAGTTTAATGGGAACATTGCTATAAATGGTGAACTTCCAGAACCAGCTCAATTACCAAAAGTTAAACTGATTATTACTAAATGGGTTGATGAAAACGGTAATGAGTTGAAACCAGCAGATGCGAAAACTCCTAAAGTATTAGGTGAGGAAAATGAAGCATTTGAACATGGTGAAATCGAAGGTTATGAATTTGTAAGAACTGAAGTAGATGAAAATGGAGAAGTAGTTACACATATCTTTAGAAAAGTTGCCTCTTCAGGAGTAACTCAAACAAATGATAATGTGAAACCTGAACAGACTCCAGATGCTCTTCATATTTCTACAAATGAAACACATGCTAAACCAGAAAAAGATGAAGTGAAACAGAAAGAAACTCAAACAACCTTGCCGAAAACTGGTACGGCAAATAGTTTAGGACTCTTATCTGTAGCAACAAGTTCAATTCTTTTTGGATTAGGCTTCTTCATTTTAAGTAAAAAAGAAGACGAAGAATGATCTTTGACGAAGTTAATGAATACAAGAATGTAAAATATATTCGGTGAATAGAAATATCCCCTAACGGTCAGTAATTGTTAGGGGATGTTGTATTATTAATTTTATTGTATTTCTTTCTCAACTACATAAGCTCCGAAAACTAAAAAGTGATAACCTCTTGATTTTTAAAAGGATTATATATGTAAAAATTGAGGATTTATCTCTTAAAAGAACTTGATTTCAGTGATAATTTACCATAAATATCATAATGTAGAAAAACCAGATCTTAAGATATAAGCTCGTAAAGCTAGCCAGTTCTCAAAACGTTAAGAACCAGCTACAATACAGCATTTACAACACTTCATGGTTCACACCATGGGGTGTTTTTTTGATGATTTTTAGTAAAATTCACACCATTACTTTTTAAGATTGCGATAAGCAATCTCTCCAACAGCCATTGGAATGACATTTGAAGTGTTGACATAAGTCTTAGTTACTTCTTTATCACTGTGAGTTAAAGCTTCTGAAATAGCTTCGAGTGAGAGTCCTGCTTGTTTTGCAAGTGTCGTTCCTGTATGTTGCAGTTTATGAGGTGTAACATGTGCTAGTTCTTTATATCGCTTTCTGATATTTTTCATTTTATTGTTTAGATAGTCAGCATGTAAAGGCTTGTTGATGTTTCCTTTTGTGTCGATATATGTAAAAACAAATTGTTCTGGATTACTGATGATGCCAAACTTTGCTAGTTCATATCTTTGTTGTTTTTTCCAAGAGGAAAGAACCTGAAGTAAGTCATTAGAAAAAGAGAAAATAGGATAGAATAAACTCTATTTCAGGAGAAAATGAAGCAAATATTTCCATAATAAAACGCATATGATCAAGGTTGTTCAGTAAAAGCTTGATAGTATACGTTTTATCCTAGAAATATTTACTGGATTTTCTTTTCAAACTGACTTTTTAAGAAGTTGCCTTATCAACAATTTTAAAGAAATTTTTGGAGCTATGTTGGACTGAAAGATATTGTGCTGATGATAATCTAAAAAATTATCATTTAACTTATCTTTGGAAAAACTGTAGAATTTCAAAAATTACTACAAATCTTGAATTTTACTTATCATTTCAATGATTTAAATTGCTTACATTTTATTTTGATATGTTTTACGGTAATCTCCAGGAGAAAGTCCAGTCCTTTGTTTAAAAATTTTAGTAAAGTAAGAATAATTATCATACCCTACTTGACAAGATACCTGTGATATCGAGATATTTGTTTGGGATAGGAGAGATTTAGCAGCATTAATGCGCTTATCCGTTATGTATTTAACAAGAGTTTCTCCAGTTTCTTTTTTAAAAATTCTAGCTAAATGATCTGCACTGAGATAAACCATATCTGCTAATATAGAACGATTTATATCTTCATAGTAGTGATGATCTATGTATTCGACGATGCGTTGAATACTATTTTTCTGGTTTTCAATGTTTGTTGCAAATTTCTTAGCATGTGACCAGTAATAATCAAAGTAATCCTGAAATGATTCAATTGAATGAAAGCGTCGTTGGAATAAGAAATCATGAGTGCTATTTTGGAATAATTTATGTGCTGAAATTCCATTTTGATCTAGATATATTCCTATTTGTTGAGTCCAATCTAGTAAAATTTGTTGTAGCGTGAAAGTAGGGATTTGAGAATTATAGACGAGTGAATTAATTTTTTCTCTTAATTCATATTCGCTTAAGCTATCTAAAAACGTAATTGAAAGAGTTTCTGTTTTGAAAGAAGTTGGGAAACTATGTGGAACACATATAATAGTATTCCAATAAGAGACATACTGTTCATTATAAGTGTAGAGTTCTTTGGTATGAAATAAAACATCGGATATTTTATGGCAACTCTTATATATAATGTTTGAGTATTTACTAAAGTTATTAGAAATTTGAGAATGAATCTCATATGCCAATTTGTCACTACGTTTGGATGAGTCTACTCTAAAGAGACAAACATATTGATCAACCTGGCTTTCCATCTTGAACAAACTTATCAGCTTATAAGAAGGTTGTGAAATTCTTTGAAGTTCTCTTTTTAGTTGAGAAGTCCATGATGGAGTTTCTGCAGAATAATCTTCTTCATTAAGATTGATTGTTAAAACTGCAAGAAAAAAATACTGGTGTTTTTGAAGAATAAAATCTTGTTTGCTTGCTATTATTTCTAGCTCATCAATGCGAGAAATTTGAGGTTTTCTAAGGTAATCATACCAGAAATTATCTTCTATTTGTAAAAGCGAATCATTTTTTCCATTTAAGTTATGATTCTCAATTTTACTAATGGCTTTTTGAATAATAAATTCTAATTTTTCAAAGTTAATGGGTTTTAGATAGTATTCGAAGCTTTGCAATTCAATTGCTTTTTGAGCATAGTTGAAGTCGGCGTAATTAGTTAAAAAAATTGTTTTTATATCATATTTTTCATTTCTAATCCAAGATAAGAGTTCGAGGCCGCTGCCTTGAGGCATTTCTATATCGCTTATCATGAGATCAATAGGATGCTCTCTAATAATATTTTGAGCTTGAGAGAGGCTATAGGCAACATAAACAATGTCAATGTGTAGTTTATCCCAATTTATTTTCTCTCGTAAAGCTTCAATGATAAAACGATCGTCATCAACTAATAAGATGTTCATTATAACCTCCGTCTATAATCTTGTATGGAATGAGTAAAAGAATTTTAGCCCCACCTTCTTCATTATTTTTAAATGTAATAGTATAGTCGTTGGGATAGAGAAGATTTAAACGTTCGATGGTGTTTGTGATCCCGATATGATGTCCATCTTCTGTTATTAGAGACTGTTTCTGATTTAGTTTTGATAAAATTTCTTCAGAGAAACCTGGACCATTATCCTCGATACAAATCTGAATATAATCTGAGTTCTCAGTTTTTACTTTTTTTATCGATAGCAAAATTGTAAATAAATCCTGAAATGAAAAACCGTGTTTGATTGTGTTTTCAATAAATGTTTGTAACAGTAACGATGGAACAAGAGTATTTTGTAGGTCATCATTGTAGTCTAGTGAAAAGTAGATGCTATTTCCATATCGAATTCGTTGTATTTCTAAATAATCTCTAATATGCTGAACTTCATCTTTAAGTTCTGAAAAATCTTGATTAGCCATAAATAAATGACGGAGATAATTTGAAGTTAGGATAGTTAACTCTTCAATTTCCTTATAGTTTTTTGTTTGAAGCATACTATGAATCATTGATAACATATTTAAGTAGAAATGCGGACGAATTTGGTTCTTAAGATAATTAAGTTCTATCTTCTTAAGTTCTAGTTGTGAATGGTATTCCCGTATTTTTAATTCTTGCATGTCAAATATTACTTTATTAAGTTTATCATTTGCCTTATCAATTTCTAGTATACCTTCAGATATAAAAAATTCAGAAGGGGGGATGGAGCCCCCAAATTGAGAGAGCCGTTCAGTGAGTCTTGTTATAGGTTTAATCATCCACTGACGAATATACAGGATAATGATGATTGATAAAATTGTGATAATGATAGGAACGGCTGATAAAAATACTTCTAAGAGTGTGATATTTCTAAAGACTTCGGCATAATCGACTAAAACATAAATATCGAAGGGTAAATGCGTTTTTTCATTTTGGGCATGAATTAGGTAATTAGCGGACGGTATATTGTTAGGCTCTTTTAGGGAGAGTTTGCCATTATTACCAATATTAAGTTTATTGAGAGGTTTTAGGATATCTTCTGAAGATATGACGGCATAAATGATTTTTCCTTCGTAATGAACAGATTTAACTAAGTATTCGCTGTTTTTAGTAGTTACATTTTTCCATTTACGGTCACTTATATCACTACGCAATGATTTTAGATTTGATTTTAACAGTAGATAATCTTCATATGGAATATAAAGATTGGAGACATTTATAAAATGATCAGTACTATCGGTTTCTAATAAGAATGTCATATGAGTTTCATTTTGATATTCAAACTCTGTAAAGCTAGTTTGAACTTTTTTAAGATTTTCTTGATACTCAAGAAACGTTTGTACATGATTTAATTTCTCTAAAGATTCATTATGCGTTATTGTTGAGTACATAAAGCGTTCTACAGAATGCAATTTCTCATTAACAGAATCAGCATAAATTTCAATTGAACTACGTAGGTGTACTATATTTTGGTTTTTAATAAAATTTCTGGTTATGTTACTCATAGCAATATTGATTAAAATATTTATCAATAGTAGTACAAGTAGGAGTTTAAAGAAAAAATGAATGGAATGTTTTTTTGATAAGTCGTGATTTAATTTCATATACTATTCTCCTCTTAAAATTATAGCACTTTGAAAATACGATATCATGTAACAAAACAGATATGTTTTATCAAGATGTCGGAAAAGTAATAGTTTTTAAAATTAAAAAACTGAAAAATTGATAAACCTAGTCCAAAAAGTTCTATTAAGGGAATTCTATATGGTGTAAAATAATCGTAGAAAATCAGATGGGAGGAAAAACATGAAAGTAGCATCTCAACTTCATAAAATAAAATTAAAGCATAGTATTCCGTTATATATATTACTTTTTCCTTCAATATTGCTATTAATTTTATTTTCCTATATTCCCATGTTGGGACTAATTATTGCATTTAAAGACTATTCACCAGCCAATGGTATCTTTGCTAGTCAGTGGGTAGGATTTAAGTACTTTACTCAATTTTTCTCATCATTCCAATTCGGGACAACTATGTTCAATACATTAAAAATTTCACTTTATAGTATTGTAGTAGGATTCCCCTTACCTATTATACTAGCTATCATTAGTAATCAGTTAAGAGTTGGGAAATTTAGAAAAATATTTCAAGTGACAACTTACTTACCTCATTTTATCTCTACAATGGTTATGTGTGGGATGATCATCTTATTTTTATCTCCTACCAGTGGTTTGTTAGCGAATGTATTTAAGTCTGTTGGAATCACTATTCCAGATTTTTTATCAAAACCTAGTAATTTTGCAGGTGTTTATGTTTGGAGTGATGTATGGCAACATATTGGTTGGGATAGTATTATTTATCTAGCAGCCCTTTCTGCAATTGATCCTACATATTATGAGGCTGCAACTATGGATGGTGCCTCTAGATTACAAAAAATTAGGCATATAGAATTACCATTACTTTTGCCAACTGCTATGATTTTACTAATATTAAGAGCAGGTAGTTTATTAAGTGTAGGTTTTGAGAAAGTGTTACTACTACAGAATCCACTTAATTTAGCAGGAAGTGAGATAATTTCGACCTATGTTTATAAAGTTGGTATGGTGAACTTTCAGTATAGTTATTCGACAGCTATAGGGTTATTTAACACCGTAGTCAATCTAATAATTTTGTTATCTGTTAACTGGTTCTCGAAAAGATATACTAGAACGGGTCTTTTTTAAAGGAAGGAGTGCTCAAGGTGAAATGGTTTCATAAATCAAGAAAAACAAACTCTGAATTATTATTTGATATAGTTACCTATGGTTTAGCAATTTTCCTTATCCTGTTAATTGTTTATCCGTTATGGTTTGTAGTGATTGCATCTTTTAGTAATCCTTCAGATGTTGCAAACGGGAAGGTATGGTTTATTCCAAGAGAATGGAAATTAGATGGATATTTACGTCTTATTCAACAACCTTTATTTTTACGTAGCTATTTAAATACAATTTTATATACTGTTGTTGGGACCTTAGTTGCTTTAGTAGTCAATATTCCAGCTGGTTATGCTTTATCTAGAAAAGAATTAGTTGGTAGAAAGTGGATGAGTATTCTATACATAATCCCTATGTTTGTATCAGGTGGCTTGATTCCTACCTACTTAACAGTAAAGAATGTAGGCTTGATTGATACATTTTGGGTAATGGTAATACCTTTTGCAGTTTCATCATACAATATTATTGTTGCTAGAACTTTCTTTAATAATAGTATTCCAGACGGGATGTGGGAGGCTGCGCAAATTGATGGCTGTGGTACAATTCGTTATTTTATTAAAATAGTTGTTCCGTTATCAAAAGCTATTATAGCAGTTATTGGACTTTGGACTGCAGTTGGTATTTGGAATTCGTGGTTTAACGCTTTAATTTATTTAACGAATGAAAATTTACAACCATTGCAATTAATCTTACGACGTTTACTAATTAGTAATCAAATGTTACAATCGCAAGCAACAGGAGAAGTGGCATCAGATCTTCGTATCAAAGCTGATATGATGAAATATGCAGCAATTGTTATTTCAACCGCTCCGATAATGTTGCTATATCCCTTTGTTCAAAAACATTTTAATCAAGGCGTAATGATTGGCGCCTTGAAAGAATAGGAGAAAAACATGAAAAATAAATCATTTACATATTTGTTCTTAGGAACAGTTACACTTGCTGGCTTAACAGCCTGTGCAAATTCCAATAATGCGAATAAGGACGATAAGTCTGGAGAAGATTCTTATAAAATCACAACTGTTCGTTGGTCTGACTGGGGAGAAGATTATCATAAAGGTTTTCTAACAGATTCTGCCAAGGAAGCAGGTATTGATGTTAAATGGGATACACTTGTAGCTGCAGATTGGGCAGATAAGAAATCTGTGTTGGTTGCTAGTGGAGATTTACCAGATGCATTTTTAGGTTCAAATGCTTTTACAGATTCAGAAATTGCTCAGAACCAATCTCTATTTATTCCATTGGAAGATTTAATCAAGGAAAATATGCCCAATTTAACTAAGGCTATGGAGAAAGAACCTAAGATTAAAGCTATGATTACTTCACCAGATGGTCATATCTACAGTCTACCTAAAAAATTACCGATGCGTCCTACTGTAGCTAATCAGCTATTTATTAATAAAAAGTGGCTGGATAATTTAGGATTAAAGGTTCCAGAAACTTATGATGATTTAGTAAAAGTACTACAAGAATTTAAGGATAAAGATGCGAACGGAAATGGAGACGCTTCTGATGAAATTCCATTCGGAGCAGGAAACTTTGATCCAACATTCTCATATATTCTTCCGTTCAATAATCGTTTAGGGGCAGATAATACATATGAAATGTCTGTAAAAGATGGAAAACCAGTCTACCTTCGTACAGAAGAAAGTTATAAACAAGGGATTGCAGCAATGCACGAATCTTATAAAAAAGGTTTGATTGATCCGGAAATCTTTACAGAAGATACCTCTATGAGTGTAGCAAAACGTATGGATAAGGGAGTATCTAGAGTAGGTGTTTCTAGTGGTTGGACAGCAGATGCAACGTTTGGCTTACATTCAAGTGAGTATATTGCTCTACCTGCTTTAAAAGGTATGGATGGTAAACAATATGTCTTTTCTGATCCAGATCATTACAACTATGGTCGAAATGAAATTTTGATTACAAATAAGAGCAAAAACCCTGCTAAATTATTGAAATGGTTGGATAAATTATATACAGATGAAGCAAGTATTCAGAATTTCTATGGATCATTTGGAATAGCTACTGAAAAGAATGGTGATAAGTTTAAAGTGTTACCTCCTAAAGATGGTAAATCAGCTGATGAATGGGCATGGATTAATTCACTTCGAGATTTTGGTCCTAAATACGTAAGCGATGATATCAATAGTCGCGTAGAAATCGATCAAACACAAGGTGATGGATTGAAATTGAAGATGGACCAAGATTTGAAACAATTTGCGTTGCCAGCTTACCCTAATGTGATTTATTCACAAGAAGAACTTAACAAATTATCATCAATCTATGTTAGCATTGAATCCTATGTCAAACAACAAGCATCTAAATGGGTAGTTGAAGGTGGCATAGAAAAAGAATGGGACTCATACAAAGAAACTCTTAAGAATATGGGATTGGACGAATTTATGAAGATTCAACAGGAAGCATATAATCGTTACCAAAAAGAAGTAAAAGAGTAATACTTTATATGAACTCTTGGTTGTATAAACAAGGGACTAGCTAATTACAGGAAGCGAGACTGATAACGTCAAATTATCTCGCTTCCTTTATTCTAATTTTTAAAGAAATTTGGAAATGTTTTTTAAATAATTTAGGTAATATTTTTGTGCAACTGACATTCTAAAATATAGAGTTAAGACGATTGATTTTATGGAGATATCTATTATGCAAAAATTATTTTCATTAGATGGAAAAGTGGTTAGAATTTTAACTTTTTTGACAGATTTAATTATTTTAAATACTCTATTTATTGTTAGTTGTATTCCAATAGTTACAATTGGGGCATCATTAACTTCTCTTACGACAATGTGGTATCGTATTTTAAAAGGTAAAGATACCGATATTGCTTATCATTATTTTCGGATCTTTAGACGAAATTTTAAACAGTCAACTTTTATTTGGTTGTTTATCCTCCTAATAGAATTACTTTTATATGTGAACTATTGTCTTTGGGGCTATTCAAGTTTATTTTCAGAGTATAGTTTATTGTTAGTGTTGCCCTTTTTATTTGTTATAATACTTTTGATGAGTGTTATTTTTCCCTATATTGGTCTATTTAAAGATAATCTAAAAAATAGTATTGTAAATAGCGTATTAATTTGTATTTTAAATCCAATACAAGCTATCATGTTGGTTTTATTTAATATTTCTGTACTGTATATGAGTTTCAGTAGTCCAGAACGGGTTTTAACAGCTATTTACGTATTTACATTTGGAGGCTTTGCTTTTTGCGGATTGATGAATGTAATGATAACGAATAAAATGTTTGATAAAGTAAAGCAATTTACTAAAAGGAGGAAACAAATTGAAAATTTTTAAGGGAGAGTTTTATCGAATCTCTGTATTAACAGCCAAGCTAGTAAGGTTAGAATACTCTAAAACTGGCAATTTTGAGGATAGAACTACACAACTTATCTATAATAGAGATTTTGGTCAAGTTTCGTTAGATTATATCGAGACATCAAACGTACTAGATATTATGACGGACTATTTTCATTTGCACTTTAATAAAGGAGAATTTAACGCCGAAAATTTATTTATAGAATTAAAAGGAAATTTTGCCGTATATGGTAGTCGCTGGTATTTTGGTGAATCTATTGAAACGTTAAAAGGAACAGCTCGGACTCTAGATAAGGCAGATGGAGCAATCTCGTTAGAAGATGGAATTATTAGCCGAAATGGTATAGCCTTATTGGATGATTCTCAAGGATTTATTTGGGATGAACAGTCTGGTTATATTGAGAGAGAAAATCAAATTGACCTGTATTTCTTTGCCTATGGGCATGATTATAGAGGAGCAATCAGAGACTTTTACCATTTGACTGGTTCAACACCCTTGTTGCCAAGATATGCTTTAGGCAATTGGTGGAGTAGATATTGGCCTTATACGTCGGATGAATACTTGGATTTAATAGACAGATTTGAAACAGAGAAAATTCCATTATCTATCGGTGTTTTAGATATGGATTGGCATATAACTGACATTCCAGCTCGTTTTGGAAGCGGCTGGACAGGATATAGTTGGAATAAAAACTTAATACCTAATCCAGAACAGTTATTGCAACAACTTCATGATAGGAAGTTAAAACTTTCCTTAAATGTCCATCCTGCTGATGGTATACGGGCTTATGAAGAAGCTTATCCTCAAGTCGCAAAACGATTGGGGTTAAATGTAGAACTAGAAGAACCTGCTATTTTTGATTTTTTTAATCCCTCTTTTAGGGAAGCCTACTTTAAAGATGTTCATTATAAGCTAGAAAAGCAGGGAGTAGATTTTTGGTGGATTGACTGGCAACAAGGGACACAAGGCATGTTGGATCCACTATGGCTTTTAAACCATTATCATTATCAGGATAGTTGTAAAAATGCAGAAGGTGGCTTGATTTTATCAAGATATGCAGGTCCTGGTAGTCATCGCTACCCTGTTGGTTTTTCAGGGGACACTATTATTAGTTGGAATTCCTTAAGATTTCAACCTTATTTTACAGCGACAGCATCTAATATCGGTTATAGTTGGTGGAGTCATGATATCGGTGGACACATGCTGGGAGATTATGACGAAGAGCTACAAACTAGATGGCTACAGTTTGGCGTTTTTAGTCCGATAACTCGATTACATAGTTCTAGAAGTCCTTTTAATAGTAAAGAACCTTGGTTTTTTTCAGAAACAACATCTAAGATTATGAAGAAATACCTACGTTTGAGACATCAGATGATTCCATATCTATATACCATGAATGTAAAGACACATGAAGAAGGTTCCCCATTAATTAGTCCAATGTATTATTTCTACCCAGAGAATGATGAGAGTTATAATGTTCCAAATCAATACTTTTTTGGAACAGAACTGATGGTGGCTCCCATTGTAGAAAAGATGGATTTGGCATTCCAATCTGCAAAAGTAGATGTATGGTTCCCTGAAGGTGAATGGTATGACTTCTTTTCAGAGAAAAAATATACAGGTGGTGTGAAGTTAAGTGTTTATAGAGACATTTCGACTATACCTGTGTTTGCAAAAAGTGGTGCAATCATTCCCTTGGTTGGTTCTGAGATAGATATGGGTGTTGAGTTACCTGAAGTTGTAGATTGGTATGTATTCCCAGGCAAACAACATTCTTTTGAAATGATTGAAGATCAAAATGGTCAAAGATATAAAACAAGATTATCAATCGACTGGGAAATGGGGATGGTAGAGTTAACATTACAAGGAGATTCTAGTATCGTTCCAAGCAATAGAAGGCATAGAATTCATTTTAAAGGAACGAATGTGTCTATGATTGAATTGCCAAATAAGAATGATACAGCTAGATTTGAATGTAAAGATAATAAAACGCCATCTCTAAATGATGAAATTTTTAGACTACTAAAGACGGCTTCTCTTCCATATGAATTAAAAGATAGATTGTTAAATCAATTCATCAATGCTAAAAATTCTCATGAGTTAATGAATATCTTGCATCATCAGGATAAGGAATTGAGAGGCCGTTTGTTGGAAATAATATTTACTAGCCAAAACTAATTGAGACATTTCGTACACAATTTCTATTCTTTAATTGCTAATTATTTATTTTTAAATGTGTAATAGTTTGACATCTCTATGCTTATTAGCTTGTATTTTAGTAATTACAAGTTTGGCATAGGGATGTTTTTATGATTTTAAAGACTTTTTGCCCAGCCTCTTTTTAACTAAACAAGAGCAAATTTTTAAAGGTAATTTTTCAAACTAACTTCCACTTGTCTGACCGAAGTGGAAGCTAGTCTGAAATGGATTTTTATGGCGGAATTAATACTCTTCGAAAATCAAATTCAAACCACGTCAGCGTCGCCTTACCGTACTCAAGTACAGCTTGCGGCTAGCTTCCTAGTTTGCTTTTTGATTTTCATTGAGTATAAGTATGAGACGTTTGAGCTTTTCTGAAAATTTTCTAAAAGAAACAGAATTTGTTTGACATTTGTTTGAAAATTCTGTAAAATGAATTATTATATCGTTTAAGGAGAATATATATAGAAAAACAGAAAACCTTTTTTGGACATCCTATTGGCTTGTCTACCCTCTTCTTCACAGAAATGTGGGAGCGCTTTTCTTACTATGGGATGCGAGCTATCCTACTTTACTATATGTACTATAGTGTGCAAGATGGTGGATTGGGAATGGATAAGACCACAGCTGCATCGGTCATGGCGATTTATGGCTCGCTGGTATTTTTGTCCTCGGTTATCGGTGGTTTTGTCAGTGACCGTATTTTAGGAAGTCGTAAGACTGTCTTTTACGGTGGGATTTTGATTATGCTAGGGCATATTACTTTGGCAACACCTTTTGGACAAATAGCTCTCTATCTCTCTATTGCCTTGATTATCTTTGGTACTGGATTTTTAAAACCCAATATCTCAGATATGGTTGGGGGAATTTATGAGAAAGAGGATGATAGACGGGATGCAGGTTTTAGTATCTTTGTCTTTGGTATTAACTTAGGTGCCTTCGTTGCCCCTTATCTAGTGGGGTATCTAGGTCAGGAAGTCAATTTCCATCTAGGTTTCTCATTAGCTGCCATTGGGATGTTCTTTGGTTTGGTGAAGTATGTTTTAGATGGGAAGAAATACCTGCCTGAATCAAGTCTTTACCCTACTGATCCACTTTCACAGAAGGACCAGCAGACCTTGATTAAACGCTTGCTGATTACACTTGTCATGGTTATTCTGGTGGTTATAGGTTTAGTCTTTACTCACCAGTTTAACGTGGATATGATTGTTAATATCTTTACAGTGATTGCGGTAATCATTCCAATCTACTATTTCTTCAAAATTTTATCTAGTCAGAAAATAACTGCTACTGAGAGATCCCGAGTCTTTGCCTACATTCCTTTATTTATCGCTGGAGTACTCTTCTGGTCTATTGAGGAACAGGGTTCTGTTGTTCTCGCTCTATTTGCGGATGATCAAACTCAACTTTACTTTAATGTATTTGGGAATCAGATTCATTTTCCATCTAGCTTTTTCCAAAGTATCAATCCCCTTTTCATTATGATTTATGTGCCGATTTTTGCGTGGTTGTGGGGGAAAATGGGTAAAAAGCAACCATCCTCTGCTAAGAAATTTGCTTACGGTTTATTTGCTGCAGGTTTATCCTTCTTGTGGATGATGTTACCAGGGATGCTCTTTGGGACAGATGTTAAGGTCAGCCCTCTCTGGTTGCTTATGAGTTGGGCTATTGTGATTGTAGGGGAAATGCTGATTTCGCCGATTGGTCTATCAGTCACTACTAAGTTAGCACCAAAATCCTTCCAAGCACAAATGATGTCTATCTGGTTCTTGAGTAATGCAGCTGCCCAAGCTATCAATGCTCAAATTGTAAAATTTTATACAAGCGAAACTGAAGTTGCTTACTATGGAATTGTTGGAGGAATTACGATTGTATTCAGTATTATCTTACTCTTATACGTTCCGCGTATTGAAAAACTAATGTCTGGTATCAAATAGAGAAAAACTGGAATTTCTGTAGGGATTTTAAAAGTTAGATCAATTATTCATTCAAAGGATTTAGTTCTGTATTGTACAGGGCTAAGTCCTTTTAGTTTGATGAAAAGTCACGATGTTTCTGATGTTCCTAGTAGACATTTGTCCACTTTTTTTATATAATAAAACTAAACCAAAATGGTTGAGTTTTGAAAGTGTAAGTTCAACCATCGATTAGTCTTTCTAAGGGAGATGTTCTCCATTCAAGCATACAATAGGAGGTGAAGCATGTATCAACCAGAGAAACTCAAGGCTCGGAGGAAAGAGTTGAAACTGACACAGAAGGAAATTGCAGAGCAACTTGGGATTAGTTTTCAGGCTTATTCAGCCTGGGAACGTGGGATCAAGGAACCCTCCAAGGAGAAAGTTACTCAGTTAGAGAACATTTTAAAAGTAGCAAAAGGCTATTTCACTCAGATAGAGATTGTCCGTCTATATAATAGTCTCTCCAAGCAAGGGAAGGAGAAGGTTGTGCTCTATGCTCGCAACTTGGCTCAAGAGGAACAAGCCCAGAAGGTGGCGACCATGCCAGAGCGACTCTACGAGTATCGTGTCTACGAACGCATGTCAGCAGGTATTGGCGCTTCGGTCTACGATGATCAGAATTTTGATACGGTTTACTTTAATGAGGAGCTGGCCCATGATTTTGCGTCTTGGGTGTCTGGGGACTCAATGGAACCTAAATATCAAAATGGTTCAGTTGCTCTGATTCGAGAGACAGGGTTTGACTATGACGGGGCAGTTTATGCAGTGGTTTGCAACAACCAGACCTATATCAAACGGGTCTATCGAGAGGAGAATGGATTGCGTCTGGTCTCTATCAATCCTAAATATAAGGATATTTTCATCTCCTATGAGGAAGATCCTCGGATTGTGGGGATTATCGTTGGGAACTTTGTGCCGATGGAGGGCTAGCCAATGGGCTACTTTGATTATTCTAGAGAGCCCAAAAGTGACATTGCATTTGTCGATATGAAATCCTTTTATGCCAGTGTTGAGTGCGTGAAAAGGGGCTTACATCCGCTGAAAACCTCGCTTTGTGTCATGAGTCGTGCGGATAATTCAACTGGTCTTATCCTAGCCTCCTCTCCCCTGTTTAAGAAGATTTTTGGCAAGTCAAATGTTGGTCGAGCCTATGATTTGCCCTTTGATATCAAGACCCGCAAATTTTCCTACTATAATGCTAGAAAGCAAGGGCTACCGACTGACTCGGACTATGTTCGCTACATCGAAGATTGGGCTCAAGTGACCTTGATTGTGCCACCTAGAATGGATGAGTACATCGCAGTCAATATGGAAATTCAGCGAATCTTTCAAAACTATGGCAGTCCAGATGATATTTATCCCTACTCTATCGATGAGGGCTTTATTGACCTGACTAGTTCGCTCAACTATTTCATCCCAGATAAGAGTCTCTCTCGCAAAGACAAGCTGGATTTGCTATCTGCTCGTATTCAGAGGGATATTTGGAGGCAGACAGGAATCTACTCTACAGTAGGTATGTCAAATGCCAATCCTTTACTGGCCAAGTTGGCTCTGGATAATGAGGCTAAGCACACTCCGACCATGAGGGCCAACTGGTCTTACCAGGATGTGGAAGAGAAGGTCTGGGCAATCCCTAAGATGACGGATTTTTGGGGGATTGGCAGGCGGATGGAGAAACGCTTGCATGCTCTGGGAATTTTTTCCATCAAGGAATTGGCAACCAGCAATCCCGACCAGCTAAAGAAAGCTCTGGGTCAGGCTGGTCTGCGTTTGTGGTTTCATGCCAACGGGATTGATGAGAGCAATGTTCATAAGCCCTATAAAGCCAAATCCAAGGGCTTGGGGAATTCTCAAATCTTGCCGAGAGACTACGTGAAGCTACGGGATATTGAAATTATTCTCCGAGAAATGGCGGAGCAGGTGGCTATTAGATTGAGAAGGTCTGGCAAGAAAACAACCCTTGTCTCTATCTATGTCGGTTTCTCTAAACAGGAAGTTAGACCGTCTATTCACACACAAATGAAGGTCGAACCGACCAATAATACAGCTGTCTTAATGGATTATGTTTTGAAGCTATTTCATAATAAATACACTTCAGGAACGGTTAGAAGTGTCGGAGTTAACTATTCAGGATTTGTAGACGAGTCCTTTGGATTGATCTCCCTCTTTGATGATGTTGACACGTTAGAAAAAGAAGAAAGGCTCCAGACGGCCATTGACTCCATTCGGGAACAATTTGGTTTCACTTCTCTCTTAAAGGCCAATGCACTGGAAGAAGCCTCTAGGAGTCTTGCTAGAAGCAAGCTGATTGGGGGACATTCTGCTGGAGGATTAGATGGATTAAAATGATTGATCGTTCTTATTTACCCTTTCAATCCGCGCGAGATTATCAAGATCCAGGGATGCAGAAGTGGATGGGGTTTTATCTCTCAGAACACACCAGTTCGCTCAGTGAAGCAAAAAACTGTGTTGATTTTTCGATAGATTTGGACCCAGCTGAGAAACTACATTTACTTTCTCAGCTTTATATTAGCCAGCTAAAGGGATTCTTTGTGGTTAAGGAAAAGAGGCAGAAGGCGACTATCATCGGTGAGGTGAGAGAGTTATCACATCAGACTCTATCTATTAGGACAAACGAGGGATATAGGTTGATAGAGCTTGAAGATATCCTCGAAATTCGACTGTGGGAGGAGGGAGTTTATGACTAGAAAAGAGCTGTATGAAAACAAACTGCAGATGGATTACTTTTCAGATAACTATATTCGTTTTGAAGAGGATTTTCAAAAATACTCTGCCATGAACGTACCCTTGACTTTCTTGATTGATGACATCCTACGAACCATGGCGATGAATCAGAAAAACTACTTTGTCTTAAACAAGGAAAATGCCAAGGATGGGCGGGAGCATCGTTTTTATTTTAGGGTGGTAACGGAAAAAGCGTGTCCCAGAAATAGGACCTATACATACTCAGGAGTCAAGAATAGCAGTCAGTAGCGCCTTGTCTGCTATGAATGTATCATTTTTACAACACTTCATGGTTCATATCATGGGGTGTTTTTCTATTTAAGTCAAAGCCCATCAAAAAATCTCACTATTCATCAGGCTAAAGGAAACCTAATCATAGTGAGATTGTGAATTATAGTAGGTTTTGTATCGCCTCTTCAATTTGTTTTGGGTCTGTTTTGGAAGAGAAGCGTTCAAAGACCTGCCCATCACGACCAATGAGAAACTTAGCGAAATTCCATTCGACTCGTTTTCCCAGTGGGCCAGATTTTTGTTCTTTCAACCAAACATAGAGAGGATCTGCTTCCTTACCGTTGACCTTGATCTTGGCAAAACGTGGGAAGGTGGTCTGATAATGTAGGCTACAGAAGGTGTTGATTTCCTCTGCGCTGCCTGGTGCTTGTCCCATAAACTGATTGCAAGGGAAGTCTAAAATCTCAAAACCTTGTTCTTGATAGCGATCATAGAGTTCTTGAAGTCCTTGGTACTGGGGCGTTAAACCACATCCAGTAGCAGTATTGACAACCAAGAGAACCTTACCACGATAGGTCTCTAGTGGAATTTCTTGATGGTCTTGGTTCAAGACTGAAAAATCGTATAGTGAAGTCATTACTTGCTTTTCTCCCTCTGTTTGGTATTTTTAGGAGTTTTCTCCTCCTGTAGGGATAGAAATCCGTAGGTCAGGGTTCCGAAAATGCTACCGATAATCAGGCCATACATCAGAAGAGGAACACTTTTATCAAATTGCGTGAGCAACTTCCCAAAATCTGAAAGGGGCATCTGTTGAACGAAGACCTTATGAAAGATGAGTAAGGTAAAGAGACCAATCTGAATACCGATAAACACAATCCAACTTCGGAATTTGATTTGGGCTTTGCTGTAGGTCTTGAGGATGATTTCTGATTTGTCATCCTTTTCAAGATGAAGCTCTTGGACGGCTTTTTGAGCTTTTATACTCATGAACAAAATGAGTCCAAAATAGATGTAGGGCATAACATTTCGAACAATTTCTATAAAGCTTCCGAACAAAATATAGAATAGGAAGAGAATGAAGGAAGAGTAAAAGATTTGGATCATGGAACGGGCGCAAGCCTTGTAGATAACCTCTTGACGGCATTCATCAAAAGGGCCTTGGATATGAAAGAAATTTCGAAGTAGGCGAGTTGTTAAGTCTTCTTTTTTCATGGGTGATTTCTCCTAAATGAACGATGTTATTTTGTTTCTTTTACGAATTGATAGAGATAATAAAGATAAGTGATAGAAGAAAGGATAGCGATAGTGAACAGTAAATAATATTTCCAACCGCTTGAGATGAGCATCAGTTGTGGAAAAGATAGAATCATAAAGTATAGTGCTAAGTTAAGTGTGCGAGTTTTTGGGGAGTCAATCTTTGGATAAGTCAGTACTTTGTTAAGTGCTAGAATAAAGACTAGCACGAGGAATGTCTCGTCGATTGGCAAGTTCCCTGAAACGATGATGAAGATGAACAGAGAACTGAACAAAAGATGATAGGTAAGTAAAGTTAGTAATGATTTCATAAGGTACCTCCTAATCCTCATCTTGCTCTTTTTTAGTTTTTGCAATGCGACGGGAGATGAGGAACTGTATGCTTGCTCCGAAGAAGATAGAACCGAGAATGCTTGATACACCATTTCTTATAGCGAGAAGAGAATGAAAATAGTCCTGACCTTCACCTATGAGTATACTGAGAAGAGGAGTTATAAAAAACATCCATAGACCAAAGAACAAACCTGCTTTAAGACCTGGGTAGTATAGTTGCTGGCTTTCTTTCTCATTCAGCATATCTGGATCAATAGCTGTAATCCCTGTTTTTTTCATTTGGTAGGTGACATAGCCAGCAGCGATGAGGGCAATCACTAGAATCAGAGGAGGATAGATTAGAGCCACTTCTTGAGGGTATTTATAGGCCAGAAGGAGTGGAATAAGATTTCCGAAAATCATCAGATAAAAGAGGATGATAAAGACTTGGTTACCGATACGATCGGCCTCACGCCGTTTGTATTCGTCAAGGGGACCAGAAATACCGTATGTGCGTTTGATGAGTTTTTCAGTGAAGGTTTCTTTTTTCATGAGTTGGCTCCTTTTTTAAAAATCATCCTCCCAAAAGAGACTGTTTAGGTCAGTTTGGAGGCTGCGGGCGAGATTGAGACAGAGTTCCAGGGTTGGATTGTACTTGTCGTTTTCAATCATATTGATGGTCTNTCTCGAGACACCGATATCCTTGGCTAGCTCGAGCTGGGAAATGCCCAGTTCCTTGCGAAATTCTTTCACACGATTCATCTGGACTCCTTTCTGATTTGTATCGTATATATTTGACTATATTATATTCTTCTATGAAATAGATGTCAAGCATATTTGACATATTTCTTAAAGAAATCTTACTTTTTTTGACCTATTTGTCTGACTAGTGCAAGCTAGTCGGATTTGTGGTAAAATAGATAGGATATGACAAAAGAATTTCATCATGTAACGGTCTTACTCCACGAAACGATTGATATGCTCGACGTAAAGCCTGATGGTATCTACGTTGATGCGACTTTGGGTGGAGCGGGCCATAGCGAATATTTATTAAGTAAGTTAAGTGAAAAAGGCCATCTCTATGCCTTTGATCAGGACCAGAATGCTATTGACAATGCGCAAAAACGCTTGGCACCCTATATCGAAAAAGGGATGGTAACCTTTATCAAGGATAACTTCCGTCATTTACAGGCACGTTTGCGCGAAGCTGGTGTTCAGGAAATTGATGGAATTTGTTATGACTTGGGAGTGTCTAGTCCTCAATTGGACCAGCGTGAGCGTGGTTTTTCTTATAAAAAGGATGCGCCCCTGGACATGCGCATGAATCAGGATGCTAGTCTGACAGCCTATGAGGTGGTGAACCACTATGACTATCATGACTTGGTTCGAATTTTCTTCAAATATGGCGAGGACAAATTTTCTAAACAGATTGCGCGTAAGATTGAACAAGCACGTGAAGTCAAGCCAATCGAGACAACGACTGAGTTAGCAGAAATTATCAAGTCGGCCAAACCTGCTAAGGAACTCAAGAAGAAGGGCCATCCTGCCAAGCAGATTTTCCAGGCTATTCGAATTGAAGTCAATGATGAACTGGGGGCGGCAGATGAATCTATCCAGCAGGCTATGGATATGTTGACTCTAGATGGTAGAATCTCAGTGATTACCTTCCATTCACTAGAAGACCGCTTGACCAAGCAATTGTTCAAGGAAGCTTCAACGGTTGAAGTTCCAAAAGGCTTGCCTTTCATCCCAGATGATCTCAAGCCCAAGATGGAATTGGTGTCCCGTAAGCCAATCTTGCCAAGTGCAGAAGAATTAGAAGCCAATAACCGCTCGCACTCTGCCAAGTTGCGCGTGGCCAGAAAAATTCACAAGTAAGAGGAAAAAATGGTAGATAAGAAAGAAACAACCAGTCAATTCTTGCAGAATCGTATAAAAAAATTCTCACGTGTGGAGAAGGCTTTTTATCTTTCCATCGCTTTTACGGCTCTCGTTTTAGCAGTGAGCATTATCTTTATGCAGACACGGCTCTTGCAAGTGCAAAGTGATTTGACAAAAATCAATGCGCAGATAGAGGAAAAGAAGACAGAGCTCGATGATGCTAAGCAGGAAGTGAATGAATTGATTCGTTCAGAGCGCTTGAAAGAGATTGCAGATAAAAAAGATTTGAAACTGAATAATGAAAATATCCGAACAGCGGAGTAAGATATGAAATGGACAGAAAAAATAACCCGATTTGCGATAAAAAATCGTAAATCTCCAGCAAAAAACCGTAGGATAGTTGGTAAGTACCTCAGCTTTGTAGCGGTTGCCCTTTTTGGCCTCTTTTTGGCCAATTTTGCTTATATTATCGCGAAAGGTAATATATTTGGTACTGACTTAGTAAAAGAAGCTAAAAAAGTTCACCAAACAACCCGAACAGTTCCTGCCAAACGTGGGACTATCTATGATCGAAATGGAGTTCCTATCGCAGAAGATGCGACCTCTTATAATGTCTATGCTGTTATTGACAAAAAATACAAGTCAGCAACGGGGAAAATTCTTTATGTAGAGGATTCGCAGTTTAATAAGGTAGCAGAAATTTTCCATAAGTATTTGGATATGGATGAAGCTTATGTGAAAGAGCAACTGGCTCAACCAAATCTGACCCAGGTTTCCTTTGGTGCAAAAGGAAATGGGATTACCTATGCCAATATGATGGCTATTAAAAAAGATTTGAAAGATGCTAGTGTGGAAGGAATTGACTTTACAACTAGCCCTAACAGAAGCTATCCAAATGGACAATTTGCTTCTAGTTTTATTGGTTTAGCCCAACTCCATGAAAATGAGGATGGCAGTAAGAGTTTGTTAGGAACTTCTGGTCTGGAGAGTTCGTTAAATACCATTCTTGCTGGGACAGATGGTATTATTACCTATGAAAAAGACCGTGTAGGAAATATCGTACCAGGTACAGAACAGGTATCGCAACAAACTGTGGATGGCAAGGATGTTTATACAACATTATCTAGCCCGCTCCAATCTTTCATGGAAACTCAGATGGATGCCTTTCTAGAAAAAGTAAAAGGGAAGTATATGACCGCGACCTTGCTCAGTGCCAAGACCGGTGAAATCCTCGCTACCACCCAACGACCTACCTTTAATGCAGATACTAAGGATGGTATCACCAAAGACTTTGTTTGGCGTGATATTCTTTATCAAAGTAACTACGAACCAGGATCAACCATGAAGGTCATGACGCTAGCAGCTTCTATTGATAACAATACCTTCCCAGGTGGAGAATACTTCAATAGCAGTGAATTAAAAATAGCGGATGCGACAATTCGAGATTGGGACGTTAATGAAGGTTTGACCGGTGGTGGTATGATGACATTTTCTCAAGGATTTGCTCACTCAAGTAATATTGGGATGACACTTCTTGAGCAGAAAATGGGGGATGCTACTTGGTTGGATTATCTAAACCGCTTTAAATTTGGGGTTCCAACTCGGTTTGGTTTGACAGATGAATATGCAGGCCAACTTCCAGCTGACAATATTGTTAATATTGCTCAGAGTTCATTTGGACAAGGGATTTCAGTAACTCAGACGCAAATGATTCGTGCCTTTACAGCCATTGCCAATGATGGCGTCATGCTAGAGCCTAAATTTATTACGGCCTTGTATGATCCAAATGATCAAACCGTTCGTAGATCTCAAAAAGAAATTGTAGGGAATCCAGTTTCGAAAGATGCAGCTGGCCAAACTCGGACTCACATGGTCTTGGTAGGAACGGATCCTAGATATGGAACTATGTATAATCATAGTACAGGAAAAGCAACTGTCAATGTTCCAGGTCAAAATGTAGCCCTCAAGTCTGGTACAGCCCAAATCGCTGACGAGAAAAATGGAGGCTACTTAGTTGGTTCGACCAATTACATTTTCTCGGTTGTGGCTATGAACCCTGCTGAAAATCCTGATTTTATCTTGTATGTAACGGTTCAACAACCTGAACATTATTCAGGTATCCAGTTGGGAGAATTTGCCAACCCAATCTTGGAGCGGGCTTCAGCTATGAAAGAATCTCTCAATCTTCAATCTCCAGCCAAGAATTTAGATAAAGTTACGACAGAGTCTTCTTATGCAATGCCTAGCATCAAGGATATTTCACCTGGTGAGTTGGCGGAAGCCTTACGCCGAAATATTGTGCAACCAATCGTTGTAGGTACTGGAACAAAGATTAAAGAATCATCTGTAGAAGAGGGGACCAATCTTGCACCAAACCAACAAGTTCTCCTTTTATCGGATAAGGTAGAAGAAATTCCAGACATGTATGGCTGGAAAAAAGAGATTGCCGAGACCTTTGCTAAATGGTTGGATATTGAACTGGAATTTGAAGGTTCAGGTTCCGTCGTTCAGAAGCAAGATGTTCGGACTAATACAGCTATCAAAAACATTAAAAAAATTAAATTAACTTTAGGAGACTAATATGTTTATTTCTATTAGTGCTGGAATTGTGACATTTTTACTAACTTTAGTAGGAATTCCGGCCTTTATCCAATTTTATAGAAAGGCGCAAATTACAGGCCAGCAAATGCATGAGGATGTCAAACAGCACCAGGCAAAAGCTGGGACTCCTACAATGGGAGGTTTGGTTTTCTTAATTGCTTCTGTTTTAGTTGCTTTCTTTTTCGCCCTATTTAGTAATCAACTCAGCAATAATGTCGGTATGATTTTATTTATCTTGGTTCTTTATGGTTTAATCGGATTTTTAGATGACTTCCTTAAGGTCTTCCGAAAAATCAATGAGGGACTTAATCCCAAACAGAAATTGGCTCTTCAGCTTCTAGGTGGCGTCATTTTCTACCTTTTCTATGAGCGCGGTGGAGATATGCTTTCTGTCTTTGGTTACCAAGTGCATCTAGGGATTTTCTATATTGTCTTCGCTCTTTTCTGGCTAGTCGGTTTTTCAAACGCAGTCAACTTGACAGACGGCATTGACGGTCTAGCGAGTATTTCCGTTGTGATTAGTTTGTCTGCTTATGGAGTTATTGCCTATGTGCAAGGTCAGATGGATATTCTTCTAGTGATTCTTGCCATGATTGGTGGTTTGCTTGCTTTCTTCGTCTTTAACCATAAGCCTGCTAAGGTCTTTATGGGAGATGTGGGAAGTTTGGCTCTCGGTGGAATGCTGGCAGCTATCTCTATGGCCCTCCACCAAGAATGGACTCTCTTGATTATCGGAATTGTTTATGTCTTTGAAACAACTTCGGTCATGATGCAAGTCAGCTATTTCAAACTGACAGGTGGGAAACGTATTTTCCGTATGACGCCTGTGCATCACCATTTTGAACTTGGAGGATTGTCTGGTAAAGGAAATCCTTGGAGCGAGTGGAAGGTTGACTTCTTCTTTTGGGGAGTGGGGCTTCTAGCAAGTCTCTTAACCCTAGCAATTTTATATTTGATGTAAGAATGGCACCCTGATGTTCAGTTTCAGGGTGTTTTTGCATTCTAAAAAATATTGGTCAATTAAAGTCAAATCTCTTGACCTTTTCTGACTAATGTAGTATATTATGAACGTAAGGTAAATGAAAGCCTTACTCGAACACTTATACTCAATGAAAATCAAAGAGCAAACTAAGAAGTGCTCAAAACACTGTTTTGAGCTTACAGATAGAACTGACGTGGTTTGAAGAGATTTTCGAAGAGTATTATTTAAAGTAAAATAGAAAGAGGTGGGGTCTATGTTTAATCTAGAAATCTTCAGAAGTAAAGATAGTCTACTCCTGCTTGAAAAAGAAAAACCAGAAATAGTACGTAGAGTAGCGATTTAGCTAGTCTAAATTTTTTAAAACAAAGGTCAAAGATAGTCAATATCAGTAATAATAAATAATAAAAAGAGGTAAAGAATATGAATAACAACTTTAATAATTTTAACAACATGGATGATTTATTTAACCAATTGATGGGTGGTATGCGAGGATATAGTTCTGAAAATCGTCGTTACTTGATTAATGGACGTGAAGTGACACCTGAGGAATTTGCTCACTATCGTGCGACTGGTCAATTACCAGGAAATGCAGAAGTTGATGGAAAAATGCCACAACAGGCATCAGGTATGAAACAAGACGGTGTCCTTGCAAAACTAGGTCGAAACTTGACTGCAGAAGCGCGTGAGGGCAAGCTGGATCCTGTTATCGGACGAAACAAGGAAATTCAAGAAACATCTGAAATTCTTTCACGTCGTACCAAGAATAATCCTGTTTTGGTCGGAGACGCAGGTGTTGGTAAGACAGCAGTTGTCGAAGGTCTAGCACAAGCCATTGTGAATGGTGATGTTCCAGCTGCTATTAAGAATAAGGAAATTATTTCCATTGATATCTCAGGTCTTGAGGCTGGCACTCAATATCGCGGTAGTTTTGAAGAAAACGTTCAAAACCTAGTAAATGAAGTGAAAGAAGCAGGGAATATTATTCTCTTCTTTGATGAAATTCACCAAATTCTCGGCGCTGGTAGCACTGGTGGAGACAGTGGTTCTAAGGGGCTTGCGGATATTCTCAAGCCAGCCCTCTCTCGTGGTGAATTGACAGTGATTGGGGCAACGACTCAAGACGAATACCGTAACACCATCTTGAAGAATGCAGCTCTTGCTCGTCGTTTCAACGAAGTCAAGGTCAATGCTCCTTCAGCAGAGGATACATATAAAATTCTTCAAGGAATTCGTGACCTCTATCAACAACACCACAATGTTATTTTGCCAGATGAAGTCTTAAAAGCTGCCGTTGATTATTCTGTACAATATATTCCTCAACGTAGCTTGCCAGATAAGGCTATTGACCTTGTGGACGTAACGGCGGCTCACTTGGCAGCCCAACATCCTGTAACAGATGTGCATGCTGTTGAACGTGAAATCGAGGTAGAAAAAGACAAGCAAGAAAAAGCAGTTGAGGCAGAAGATTTTGAAGCAGCTCTAAACTATAAAACACGCATCGCAGAATTGGAAAAGAAAATCGAAAATCACACAGAAGATATGAAAGTGACTGCAAGTGTCAACGATGTGGCTGAATCTGTAGAGCGAATGACCGGTATTCCAGTATCTCAAATGGGGGCTACGGACATCGAACGTTTGAAAGATATGGCTCATCGCTTGCAAGACAAGGTGATTGGTCAAGATAAGGCCGTAGAAGCTGTAGCTCGTGCTATCCGTCGTAACCGTGTTGGTTTTGATGAAGGTAATCGCCCAATCGGTAGCTTCCTCTTTGTAGGTCCAACTGGAGTTGGTAAGACTGAACTTGCTAAACAATTGGCGCTAGATATGTTTGGAACCAAGGATGCGATCATCCGTTTGGATATGTCTGAATACAGTGACCGCACAGCCGTTTCTAAGCTAATTGGTACAACAGCAGGCTATGTGGGTTATGACGACAATAGCAATACCTTAACAGAACGTGTTCGTCGCAATCCATACTCTATCATTCTCTTGGATGAAATTGAAAAGGCTGATCCTCAAGTCATTACTCTTCTCCTCCAAGTTCTAGATGATGGTCGTTTGACAGATGGTCAAGGAAACACAGTAAACTTCAAGAATACGGTGATTATCGCAACTTCAAACGCAGGCTTTGGTTACGAAGCTAACTTGACAGAAGATGCGGACAAACCAGAATTGATGGACCGTTTGAAACCATTCTTCCGTCCAGAGTTCCTCAACCGCTTTAACGCAGTCATTGAGTTCTCACACTTGACTAAGGAAGACCTTTCTAAAATTGTGGACTTGATGCTGGCTGAAGTCAACCAAACCTTGGCTAAGAAAGACATTGATTTAGCAGTTAGTCAAGCGGCTAAAGACTATATCACAGAAGAAGGCTACGATGAAGTCATGGGTGTTCGTCCACTCCGTCGTGTGGTTGAACAACAAATCCGTGACAAAGTCACAGACTTCCACTTGGATAACCTTGATGCTAAACACCTAGAAGCTGACATGGAAGATGGTGTTTTGGTCATTCGTGAAAAAGCCTAAGACAGAATTTTGAGCATAAAAAAGAAGGAGCCAGCTGAAAAACTGGTTCCTTTTTTGTGTTTAAATTACATGACGCTCAAAGGCATCGTCTGAAATCCCTTGTTCCAAGATGAGTTTAGCCCATTCTTTAGCAGAAAAGAGGCTGTGGTCCTTATAGTTTCCGCAAGATTCGATGGTTGTACCAGGGACGTCTTCCCAAGTAGTAGTTTCAGCGATTTCCTTGAGCGAATCCTTGATAACAGCTGCGATTTCAGCACTAGTGTGACGTCCCCACATAATCATGTGGAAGCCTGTGCGGCAACCAAATGGTGAACAGTCAATCATACCGTCAATTCGGGTACGGATGAGTTTGGCTAAGAGGTGCTCGATAGTGTGAAGGCCAGCGGTAGGGATAGAGTCTTCGTTTGGTTGTACCAAGCGAATATCATAATTGGAGATAACGTCTCCCTTTGGTCCTGTTTCTTCCCCAATCAAGCGAACATAGGGTGCTTTAACAATGGTGTGGTCAAGTTCAAAACTTTCAACAATAACTTCTTTTGACATGGTAAATCCTTTCAGTTTTCTTCTTTCATTATAACACAAAGCTGGCTCCTGAGATAGAGAGAAAACCTCTCCAAGAGTGGAGAGGTTGAAATCTTTATTTACGATACAAGCGGTCGTATTGGTAGTAAGGGTCAAAGGTTACATTGATACCCAGTTTGCGAAGGACATTCTTGTCTTCATCGGTTAAGATGATGGTTGAGTGGGCTTCGCTTCCTTTGAGGTTGCCAAGTTCTTCCATAGCACGAGCAGCATCAGGATTTTCTGTAGCTGTGATAGCAAGTGCAATCAAAATTTCATTTGAATGTAGGCGTGGATTACGGCTACCGAGATGATCGATTTTAAGACCTTGGATTGGCTTAACAACTTCAGGCTCGATTAGTTTTACTTCCTTGGCAATGTTAGCTGATTTCTTGATAGCGTTGATCAAGGCAGCGGCTGTAGGGCCAAAGAGTTCTGAGTTCTTACCAGTGACAATTTCCCCAGTTGGCAATTCAAGGGCTAGGGCTGGTCCGCCAGTTTCTTCTGCTTTTTGGCGTGCAACAACAGCAACCTTACGGTCTGCTGGTGTGATACCGAGGTCATTCATAAGCAACTCGATTTTCTTGACAGCAGCTTCGTCAACTTTTTCGGCTTTAAAATCAAGAACAGTTTGATAGTAACGGCGGATGATTTCTTGTTTAGAAGCTTCGACAGCAGCCTCATCATCTGTAATAGCGAAACCAACCATGTTGACCCCCATATCTGTCGGTGAAGCGTATGGAGACTCTCCTAGGATACGTTCCAACATGCGCTTGAGCACTGGGAAGATTTCGATATCACGGTTGTAGTTGACAGTGGTTTCTCCGTAAGTTTGGAGATGGAAGGGATCAATCATGTTGACATCATCAAGGTCAGCTGTGGCAGCCTCGTAGGCCAAGTTGACTGGATGATGAAGGGGAAGATTCCAAACTGGGAAGGTTTCAAATTTAGCGTAGCCAGACTTGACACCATTGATTTGGTCGTGGTACATATTTGACATACAGGTTGCCAATTTTCCAGAACCAGGTCCAGGAGCAGTTACGACGATCAAGTTGCGACTGGTTTTGATGTAGTCGTTTTTCCCCATACCTTCTGGAGAAATGATGTGATCCATATCTGTCGGATATCCTTTGATTGGATAGTGAAGATAAGAATCAATTCCGTTTTTCTCGAGTTGGTTGCGGAAGGCATCTGCAGCTGGTTGACCAGCGTACTGTGTGATGACAACGGAGCCAACAAAAATTCCCAGTTCATTGAATTTATCAATCAAACGAAGAACTTCTTGGTCATAAGAAATGCCCAAGTCACCACGTGCCTTGGAATGTTCGATGTTGCTAGCATTAATAGCAATCACGACCTCAACCTGCTCTTTCAATTCTTGCAAGAGCTTGATTTTGTTGTCAGGCTCATAACCAGGAAGGACGCGAGCAGCGTGGAAATCTTCTAACATTTTGCCACCAAACTCCAAGTAGAGCTTGCCGTCAAATTGATTAATGCGCTCCAAAATATGGTCGCGTTGTAGATTCAAATATTGTTCAGAACTAAAAGCTTGTTTTTTCATTTTTTTACCTCTGACCTCTATTATAATAAAAAATTGGAAGTTAGGAAACTATGGAGTTAAAAAAGGAATCAAAAAGATTAGGCAAACGCTTGCATAAAAATCTGAAAAGCGCTATCATAGACTGTAGATTATTAAAATAATGAGGTAAGAAGATGCAAGAAAAATGGTGGCACAATGCCGTAGTCTATCAAGTCTATCCTAAGAGCTTTATGGATAGCAACGGAGATGGAATTGGCGATTTGCCAGGTATTACCAGTAAGTTAGACTATCTAGCTAAGTTAGGAATTACAGCGATTTGGCTTTCTCCAGTTTATGACAGTCCTATGGATGATAATGGCTATGATATTGCTGATTATCAAGCGATTGCGGCTATTTTCGGGACCATGGAGGATATGGACCAACTGATCGCGGAAGCTAAGAAACGTGATATTCGTATCATCATGGACTTAGTGGTCAATCATACTTCAGATGAGCATGCTTGGTTTGTCGAGGCCTGTGAAAATCCTGATAGTCCTGAACGAGACTACTATATCTGGCGGGATGAACCCAACGATTTGGAGTCTATCTTTAGTGGGTCTGCTTGGGAGTACGATGAAAAGTCAGGTCAGTACTATCTCCACTTTTTCAGCAAGAAGCAACCTGATCTCAACTGGGAAAATGAAAAACTTCGTCAAAAAATTTATGAGATGATGAATTTCTGGATTGATAAAGGCATTGGTGGTTTCCGCATGGATGTCATTGACATGATTGGGAAAATTCCTGACGAGAAAGTAGTCAATAATGGTCCTATGCTCCACCCTTATCTCAAGGAGATGAATCAGGCGACCTTTGGAGATAAGAATCTCTTGACAGTAGGGGAGACTTGGGGAGCAACGCCTGAGATTGCTAAGTTCTACTCAGATCCAAAGGGACAAGAATTGTCTATGGTCTTCCAGTTTGAACATATCGGTCTTCAGTATCAGGAAGGTCAGCCTAAATGGCACTATCAAAAAGAGCTGAATATCGCTAAGTTGAAAGAGATTTTCAATAAATGGCAGACAGAATTAGGAGTTGAGGATGGCTGGAATTCGCTCTTCTGGAACAATCATGACCTTCCTCGTATCGTATCAATCTGGGGAAATGACCAAGAATACCGCGAAAAATCTGCCAAAGCCTTTGTAATCTTACTTCACCTCATGAAAGGAACACCTTATATCTACCAAGGTGAGGAAATTGGGATGACAAATTATCCGTTTGAAACGCTGGATCAAGTAGAAGATATTGAATCCCTCAACTATGCGCGTGAAGCTCTTGAAAAAGGTGTTCCGATGGAAGAAATCATGGACAGTATCCGTGTCATTGGTCGTGACAATGCCCGTACCCCTATGCAATGGGACGAGAGCAAAAATGCTGGTTTCTCAACAGGTCAACCTTGGTTGGCAGTGAATCCAAACTATCAAGCAATCAACGTTCAAGTGGCGCTGGCAAATCCAGATTCTATTTTCTATACCTATCAGAAACTGGTCCAAATACGTAAGGAGAATAGCTGGCTGATTCGAGCTAACTTTGAACTCTTGGAAACAACTGACAAGGTCTTTGCCTATATCCGTAAAGATGGGGACCGTCGTTTTCTAGTTGTGGCTAACTTGTCCAATGAAGAGCAAGACTTGACCGTAGAAGGAAACGTCAAATCGGTCTTGATTGAAAACACCGTGGCTCAGGAAGTCTTTGAAAAACAAATCTTAGCTCCATGGGATGCTTTCTGTGTGGAAATGACTGACTAAAAAGTGAGAACCTCAAGCTTATAGAGTTTGAGGTTTTGCTAAAAGTTTTTTAGAGAATTCTTTTAAATAGATTTTTTAGAATTTTCTAAAAAATCTGTCAAAAGCTCTTGCTTTTATAATAAAATAGGGTATAATAGTGAAAATACTATTTTGAAGGAGATTATTTATGCAATCGAAAAAGTGGCTCTTAGGAGCGGGAGTGACCTTGAGTGCGGCCCTTCTTTTGGCAGCTTGTGGTAAAAGTGATAAGAAAGCAGATGCCCCGAGGAGCTTTTCTTATGTTTATGCAGTGGATCCGTCTTCCTTGGATTATAGCGTTACGAGTAAAAGTTCTACTTCTGACGTGATTGGTAATGTTGTTGATGGTCTTTTAGAGAATGATAAATATGGGAATCTTGTTCCGTCTTTAGCAGAGGATTGGACTGTTTCAACCGATGGTTTGACTTACACTTACAAACTTCGTAAGGGGGTGAAGTGGTATACTTCTGAAGGAGAGGAGTATGCAGAAGTTAAGGCGCAGGATTTTGTTACAGGTCTGAAGCATGCGGCAGATGCTAAGTCAGATGGTCTTTCTTTGATTGAAAAATCAATCAAAGGTTTGGAGGCTTATGTTAGTGGTGAGACCAATGATTTTTCAACTGTAGGTGTTAAAGCTCTTGATGATTATACGGTAGAATATACCCTTAATAAACCAGAAAGTTTTTGGAACTCTAAAGTAACAACAGCAACCATGCTCCCTGTAAATGAAGAATTTTTGAATGCAACAGGCAAGGATTACGGAGCGCCAACCCCATCAAGTATTCTTTACAATGGTCCATATTTTTTGAAATCTTTGATTTCTAAATCTGTGATTGAATATGAAAAAAATCCTAACTATTGGGATAAGGAAAATGTCAAGATTGATAATGTAAAATTAACATTCTATGACGGATCAGATCAAGAATCCCTTATCCGTAGTTTCGCTACAGGAGCATATAATACAGCGAGACTTTTCCCAAATAGTTCAAGTTTTGCTTCTACCAAAGAGAAATATGGAGATCAGATTATTTATAGCCCTCAGGAAGCAACTAGTTATTACTTTACTTTTAACGTAAATCGTCAATCATATAATAAAACAGCCAAGACAGATGAAGGACAAAAGCTTTCTACAAAAGAAGCCATGCTGAATAAAAATTTCCGTCAAGCAATTAATTTTGCCTTCAATCGCCACGCCTATACAGCTCAATTAAACGGTGAAGAGGGTGCGGATAAGATTATTCGTAATAGTCTAGTGCCAGATAATTACGTTCAAGTAGCTGGGAAGACCTTCGGACAGTTGGCTCAGGATGAACTACTGAAATATGGAGAACAGTGGAAAGATGTGACTCTCACAGATGGTAAGGATACAATTTACAATCCAACAAAGGCCAAGTCTGCATTTGAAAAAGCGAAGTCAGAATTGCAAGCTAAGGGAGTGAGTTTCCCGATTCATCTAGATGTGCCAGTAGAACAGACAGATGTAGTTGCGGTTCAACAAACCAATTCGCTAAAACAATCAATTGAAGAAACGCTTGGAACGGAGAATGTGATTATAGATGTTCTTCAAATGACAGATAATGAGAAGGAAAGTATTACTTCTCAAGCTAAAGTTCCAACCCAAAAAGATTATGATTTGAACGGAACAGGTTGGGGACCAGATTACCAAGATCCAGCAACCTATCTCAATATTTTAGATGCTAAGAAGGGTTCTGCCTTGAAACATCTAGGTATAACAAAGGGCAAGGATCCTGAAGTTGTGGCAAAAGTTGGCTTGGATGAATACAAGAAGCTCTTGGATGATGCGGCTTCTGAGACAAGTAATCTTGATAAACGATACGAAAAGTATGCTAAAGCACAGGCTTGGGTTACTGATAGTTCACTTCTTATTCCAGTTGCTTCTTCAGGGGGCTCTCCTATGGTTAGTCGTACTGTTCCATTTACCAAAGCTTATTCACAGGTCGGTATTAAGGGGGATCCATTTATTTTTAAAGGAATGGAACTTCAAAATGATATTGTGACAACTAAAGAGTATGATGCGGCCTTCAAAAAGTGGCAAAAGGAAAAACTGGAATCGAATGCTCAGTATCAAAAGGATTTAGAAAAGCACATAAAATAACGTGAATGAGATTCTTGCTTTCGTTAGGTTATCAGTTAATTCATTGATATTTAAATGATAAATCGCATAAAAACAAGGGAGGACTGTATGAAAGACAGAAATCCTTTGTTTTTTTATGACTAAAGTTTATAAACTTTCATTCTAGAAATTCAATTGACTTTACAAATTCCCACTATTTTGGTAAAATAAACCTATGTTATAAAAACTAACATAAAGGAGAAAGAAGATGACTACAAAAAAGCGTATCCTTAGTGCAGGTCTGACTGTTGCAGCTGCCTTGCTGTTAACTGCTTGCGGACAATCAGGTTCAGATACAAAAACTTACTCATCAACCTTTAGTGGAAACCCAACTACATTTAACTACTTATTAGACTACTACGCTGATAATACAGCTATTATTACTAACCTAGTTGATGGTTTGCTTGAAAATGACAACCACGGAAACCTAGTTCCATCTTTGGCAGAGGACTGGTCTGTTTCAAGCGACGGTCTGACTTATACCTATAAACTGAGAAAAGATGCCAAATGGTTTACGGCTGACGGTGAAGAGTATGCCCCAGTCAAGGCACAAGATTTTGTGACAGGTATCAAATACGCAGTGGATAATAAATCCCAGGCCATTGACTTGATTCAAAACTCGATCAAGGGCTTGAATGATTATATTACAGGAGTGGATTCTGATTTCTCTAAGGTTGGGGTGAAGGCCATTGACGACCAGACTGTTGAGTATACTTTGGCACGCCCAGAACCTTACTGGAACTCAAAAACAACCAACAGTATTCTTTTCCCGGTAAATGAAGAGTTTTTAAATTCAAAAGGGAAAGATTTTGGTACCCTATCTCCAGATAGCATTCTCTACAGCGGACCTTATTTGTTAAAAGATTTCACATCAAAATCATCTATCGAGTATGTGAAGAATCCGCATTACTATGATCATGACAAAGTATCAATTGAACACGTAAAATTGGCTTATTTTGATGGTTCAGACCAAGAATTGACCATCCGTAACTTTGAAAGTGGAGCTTATTCTATCGCTGGGGTTTATCCGAATAGTTCTAACTTTGCTAAGACCAAGGAGAAATATAAGGATAATATCGTCTATAGCTTGCAGGACAAGACTTCTTGGTATTTCAATTTCAACGTCAACCGTAAGGCCTACAATCACACTGCTAAAACGACAGATGAACAGAAGAAGTCAACTGAGACAGCTGTCTTGAACAAAAACTTCCGCCAAGCAGTGAACTTTGCCTTGGACCGCACAGCCTATTCTGCTCAGTCAAATGGGGAAGAAGCAGCTAGCAAGACCCTTCGTAATACCCTAGTGCCTCCTACATTTGTCCAAGTTGGAGACAAGACCTTTGGAGAAGTAGTTGCTTCTAAATTGGTCAACTATGGTACAGAATGGTCAGGCATTAACTTGGCAGATGCTCAGGATGCCTATTTCAACAAAGAAAAAGCCCAAGCAAAATTTGCGGAAGCTAAAAAAGAATTGGCAAGTCAAGGTGTGACTTTCCCTATTCACTTGGATGTTGCAGTTGATCAGACAAGTAAAAATGCTGTGACAGGCATGAACTCAGTTAAGCAGACCCTTGAGTCGGTTTTAGGTGCTGATAACATTGTCATTGATGTTCAACAACTTTCAACGGATGATTTTAATAATGTAGCCTTTTTAGCGCCAACACCAGCTGATCGTGACTATGATTTGAACTTTGATGGTTGGGTAGGTGACTACCAAGATCCGTCAACTTATCTTAATCCTTTCAATGCAGAGGATGGGTTCTACCTCAAGATTTTTGGTTTAGATTCTCAAGAAGATAAAGCTAAGATTGCTAGCTTGGGGCTTGATACTTACACCAAGATGCTCAAAGATGCAGATAGTGAAAATAAAGATGTAGCCAAACGCTATGAAAAATATGCTGAAGTACAGGCTTGGATGATTGACAATTCTCTGATTATGTCAGCCATGTCAAGTGGTGGAACAGCTTCTGTAACCAAAGTAACGCCATTTACAAGAGGCTATTCACTGGTCGGCATCAAGGGTGATGGCAATAACTACAAGTACATGAAACTGCAAAAAGATACTGTGACAACTAAACAGTATGAAGAAGCCAAGACCAAATGGGAGCAAGAAAGCAAAAAAGCAATCGAAAAAGCTCAAAAAGAAGCAGAAAATCATGTCAAATAGATGAGCGAGGTTCCGTAAGGGACCTTGTTTTGATGTTTATATAGTAAATTTATTGATGTAATTGGTTGCAAGTCAAAAAGAATGTTTCGGAAAGAAGATGAAAATGCCTTACCTAAGCGGATTTACCCCGCAAGTGTATTTTTTTATGATATAATAAAATGAAATAAAAATTGATAATAGAGGTATATCGTGAGTAGATCTTCGAAGCGAGCTCGTAAGGGTAAAACAAAAATATTGATTAGTTGGGGGTTGCTAGCTATCTATGCATTACTAGCAGTCTTTTTATTGTTTTTGATTTTCAAGTATAATATGCTAGCCTTCCGATATCTCAATATAGTGGTTGCTGTCTTAATTGTAGCCTTAGCCATCTTGTGCTTCTTTTTAATTCGGTCTAAGAAAGCTAAAAATCTAACGCTGATTTTATTACTGCTTGGTGTGTTAATCAATGGAACTTCTCTCTTTGCTGTAGGGCAGTTCATTGGATTTACCAGTCGCCTGAATGCGACATCGAACTACTCACATTATTCGATGAGTATTGCGGTATTAGCAGATAGTTCAATTGATAATATCAGTCAGGTAACCAGTGTAACGGGGCCGACTGGGACGGATAAGGATAATATCCAACAGTTGATGAATGATCTTAAGGCTAGTCAAAATAAGGAATTGACAGTCGAAGAAAGCAGATCCTATCTTGCGGCCTATAAGAGCTTGTTAGCTGGCGATACAAAGGCAATCATTCTAAACAGTGTCTTTGAAAACATTATTGAATCAGAATATCCTGACTATGCTTCAAAAATTAAGAAAATCTATACCAAAGAATTAACCAAGACGGTTGAAACTCCAAAAGATGTCAAGGGTGACAGTTTCAATGTTTATATCAGCGGAATTGATACTTACGGTCCAATTAGCTCAGTTTCTCGATCGGATGTCAATATTATTATGACAGTGAATCGTGAGACGAAAAAGATTCTCTTGACAACAACACCTCGTGATTCCTATGTTCCAATTGCAGATGGTGGCAACAACCAAAAGGATAAGTTGACCCATGCAGGTATTTATGGAGTAGATGCTTCGATTCATACACTGGAAAATCTCTACGGTATTGACTTGAACTATTACGCTCGTTTGAATTTCACTTCTTTCTTGAAATTGATTGATCTCCTTGGTGGAGTTGATGTTCATAATGACCAAGAATTTACAGCTCGTACAAATGGGAAGTTCTATCCCGTAGGAAATGTTCATCTTGACTCGGAGCAAGCTCTTAGCTTTGTACGTGAGCGTTATTCATTGGAAGATGGAGACCGAGATCGTGGTCGCAATCAGCAAAAGGTCATTGTCGCTATTTTGCAAAAGCTAACCTCGACAGAAGCTTTGAAAAATTATGACAGTATTATAAAGGGACTACAAGATTCCTTACAAACCAATATGCCACTTGAAACCATGATGAACATGGCCAATGCCCAACTTGAGAGTGGTGGAACGTATAAGATTAATTCGCAAGATCTTAAAGGAACAGGGCGTATGGATTTGCCATCCTATGCCATGCCTGATAGCAACCTTTACATGATGGAGATAAGTGATAGCAGTTTAGAGTCGGTTAAGGCTGCAATCAATGATGTGATGGAAGGAAAATAAGACAAAATGATTGATATTCATTCGCATATCGTATTTAGTGTGGATGATGGTTTAAAATCTAAGCAAGAAAGCAAGGTCCTTTTGACAGAAGCCTATGGACAAGAAGTACGGATTTAAGATGTAAAATATACAATTGTATCATCTATTAAAGTTATCCATCTTGTACAATTGCTACAACAGCTTGTTAAAAAATAAAAGGAGGGGGTTATGTACGATTATCTTGTTGTTGGTGCTGGTCTTTTTGGTGCAGTTTTTGCCCATGAAGCAGCCTTAAAAGGAAAAAAAGTAAAAGTCATTGAAAAACGGAATCATATCGCGGGTAATATCTATACTCGTGAAGAGGAAGGAATTCAAGTTCATCAATATGGTGCCCATATATTCCATACTTCTGACAAGGAGATTTGGGACTATGTAAATCAGTTTGCTGAGTTTAACCGTTACACAAACTCCCCTGTTGCAAACTATAAGGATGAGATTTATAATCTTCCTTTTAATATGAATACCTTCAATAAGCTTTGGGGAGTTGTAACGCCAGCAGAAGCACAGGCTAAGATTGATGAGCAACGTGCTGTTTTAAATGGCAAAACTCCTGAAAATTTGGAAGAACAGGCTATTTCTCTTGTAGGTACAGACATCTACGAAAAATTAATCAAAGATTATACAGAGAAACAGTGGGGCAAGCCAACTACGGAACTTCCAGCCTTTATCATTCGCCGTTTGCCAGTACGCCTGACCTATGATAACAACTATTTTAATGATACCTATCAAGGGATTCCAATTGGTGGATACACTCAAATAGTTGAAAAAATGTTGAATCATGAAAACATTGATGTAGAAACAAATGTTGATTTCTTTGCCAATAAAGAACAATATATGAAGGACTTCCCTAAGATTGTCTTTACTGGTATGATTGATGAATTCTTTGATTATAAATTAGGTGAACTAGAGTACCGTAGTCTTCGTTTTGAAAATGAGACCTTGGATATGGAGAATTACCAAGGAAATGCAGTTGTGAACTATACAGATGCAGATACCCCGTATACTCGTATTATTGAACACAAACATTTTGAGTTTGGGAATCAAGAAAAGACTATCATTACTAAAGAACATTCTAAAACATGGGAAAAAGGTGATGAGCCGTATTATCCAGTAAATAATGATCGTAATAATCATTTGTATAAATCATATAAAAAATTGGCAGATGAACAAGGGAATGTTATCTTTGGTGGTCGTTTAGGACACTATCGTTATTACGATATGCACCAAGTAATTGGAGCAGCTTTACAGTGTGTAAGAAATGAGTTAGATTAAACACCTAGAACTGTTACCAGTTGCTATTTAGAAATATGATCGATAATTCCTTGACTACCTAATGTAGTTGAGGGATTTTTTTGATAATATTCATATTATTGCAAAGTTGTTGTTTAAAAAATAATTTTCTAAAATTCAGAAAATTCTATTGACAGGACTTTAAATATAGTCTATAATGGATAGAAAAACAAAGGAGAATACTATGAAAACAAGAAAAGTATTGGCCCTTGCGGGAGTAACTTTATTAGCAACAGGTGTTTTAGCTGCTTGCTCTGGCTCAGGGTCTAGTGCAAAAGGTGAGAAAACTTTTTCTTATGTTTACGAAACAGATCCAGATAACCTGAACTACTTGACAACTGGTAAGGCAGCAACTGCTGACATTACTAGTAATGTGATTGATGGATTGCTTGAAAATGACCGCTATGGTAACTTTGTGCCATCTATGGCGGAGGATTGGTCTGTATCTAAGGACGGCTTGACTTACACTTATACAATCCGTAAAGATGCCAAGTGGTATACATCTGAAGGAGAAGAGTATGCGCCTGTGAAAGCTCAAGACTTTGTAACAGGACTTAAGTATGCGACAGATAAGAAATCAGAAGCCCTTTACTTGGTACAGGATTCAATTAAAGGTTTGGATGCATACGCTAAAGGGGAAACTAAAGATTTCTCTCAAGTTGGGATTAAAGCGATTGACGATCAAACAGTTCAATACACTTTGAACAAACCTGAAAGTTTTTGGAATTCTAAAACAACAATGGGTGTCTTAGCACCAGTTAATGAAGAGTTTTTAAACTCTAAGGGAGATGATTTTGGGAAAGCAACAGATCCAAGCAGTATCCTTTATAACGGACCTTTCTTGTTGAAATCATTGGTCGCTAAATCTTCAGTAGAATTTGAAAAGAATCCAAACTATTGGGATAAGGACAATGTTCGCATTGATAAGGTAAAACTTTCATTCTGGGATGGTCAAGATACAGGAAAACTCGCAGAAAACTTCAAAGATGGAAGCTTTACAATGGCTCGTCTCTTCCCGACAAGCGCAAGTTATCCTGAACTTGAAAAAGAGTTTAAAGACAACATCGTTTATACACCACAAGATTCTACTACTTATTTAGTAGGTACTAATATTGATCGCCAGTCTTATAAGTACACTTCTAAGACTACAGATGAACAAAAGACTTCAACCAAGAAAGCTCTTCTAAACAAAGATTTCCGTCAAGCCCTTGCCTTTGGTTTTGATAGAAAAGCCTATGCTTCTCAAGTGAATGGTGCGAATGGGGCAACTAAACTGCTTCGTAACTTGTTTGTTCCTCCTACATTTGTACAGGCAGATGGAAAGAACTTTGGCGAAATGGTCAAAGACAAATTGGTGACTTATGGTGACGAATGGAGCAACGTGAACTTGGATGATGCTCAGGATGGACTCTACAATCCTGAAAAAGCGAAAGCAGAGTTTGCTAAAGCTAAGACAGCTCTCCAAGCAGAAGGCGTTCAATTCCCAATTCACTTGGATATGCCAGTTGACCAAACCAATACAACAAAAGTTCAACGTGTCCAATCTTTTAAACAATCACTTGAAGAAACATTAGGAACTGACAATGTCGTCATTGATATCCAACAACTTCAAAAAGATGAAGTTCTCAATGTTACCTACTTTGCTGAAACGGCTGCTGGACAAGATTGGGATGTCTCAGATAACGTTGGATGGGGACCAGACTACATTGACCCATCTACCTACCTTGATATTCTCAAACCATCTGTAGGGGAAAGTACAAAGACTTACCTAGGATTTGACTCTGGAACAAACAACGCTGCGGCTAAGCAAGTTGGTTTGGAAGACTACGAAAAAATGGTTGTGGAAGCTGGTGCAGAAGTGAATGACATTTCAAAACGTTATGAAAAATATGCTGCTGCCCAAGCTTGGTTGACTGACAGTGCTTTGATCATCCCAACAACTTCTAAAACTGGTCGTCCAATGTTGTCTAAGATGGTACCATTTACACTTCCGTTTGCATACTCTGGTAACAAGGGTACGACCGAAGCTACCTTGTATAAATACCTTGATGTACAAGATAAACCAGTGACAGTTGATGAGTATCAAAAAGCTCAAGAAAAATGGATGAAAGAAAAAGAAGAATCCAATAAAAAAGCACAAGAAGAACTCGCAAAACATGTGAAATAGATTAAACAAGAAGTTAGTTGTTAGCTAACTTCTTTTGGTTTCGGGAAAATAGATTGATGCCTATCCTATGTTCGATATTACAAAATGTATTTTATTGTAGAAAAAATCCTGAGTTTTTATTCTCAGGATTTTCTTTCATCTCACTGTTGTGGTTGCTGTTGAACTTGTGGATTTTGTGGCGTTGGTTGTACTGATTGTGTCGGCTGAACAGTCTGACCAGCTTGTCCTTGATTAGGATCGGTTGCGGGAGCATTATTGGGTTGTTGACCAATCGTAGTACTTGCCTGTGTAGTTGAACTTTCAGCTGTTGAGGATTGTTGAGTAGAGGGATCAGTCCATATTGGGCGAGCTCCATTTTTGAATACAAATTCCCCGTTTCTGAAAAGTCCGTCTGGCATCGTCCAGTCTTCTGGATGAGTATCTTCTGATAGATACGTTATCATTGAGCGATAAACTTTAGCTGCAACTAGGAAACCATCTCCAACGATAGGAGTTAAACGATTCGAATAACCTGTCCATACAGCCATAGAATACTTACGAGTATAACCAACAAACATTTCATCTGGAGCTACATAGCCGGTGTTCTTGATGTGTTTTTCAATTTCATCATCTGTGTAGTTAGAAGTACCTGTCTTACCAGCTTGCGCTAACCATGGGAGATAGGCTCCACGACCAGTTCCGTATGCCAAGACAGTTTTCATCATTTCGGTCATCATGTAAGCAGTTGTTTCTTTCATAGCTCGTGTACCAGCATCTGAAAATTCTTTTTCACTACCGTCACTGAAGACGACCTTATTGATATACATGGGTTTGTGGTAAATTCCACCGTTAGCAAAGGCAGCATAAGCAGCAGCCATTTTTTCACTACTTGCTCCGTATTGTTTATTAGATTCGGTTGTATTACTTGAAATGGCGTTTGCATAGTGGATGCTTGGATAATCGATACCTAAGCCATTTAGGAAGGTTTTCGCTCTATCTAAACCAACCTTATTTAGGGTTTCAACAGCTGTGACATTACGTGACTGTTGAAGTGCATACTGGATTGTAATATTTCCAAAGTAGCCTTTATCCCAGTTATAGACGGGAGTATCAGTACCTGGATAGTTATAAGGAACATCATGTACTATAGTTGCAGTAGAGTCATAGACTCCATATTCTAAAGCGGGAGCATAGTCAGTGATTGGTTTCATAGTAGAACCCCAGTCACGGTTGGTTTCAACGGCTTGGTTGATTCCGAAAGATACGTTACTTGATTGGTGACGGGCACCTAACTGAGCAATGACTTTACCATTTGTTACATCAACGATAGTAGAAGCTACTTGAAGTTCATCATCTGGATAAGCGACATACTCATCTGTGTTATAAACATCCCAAAGTCGCTGCTGAACATCTTTGTCGACATTAGTATAGACTTCCATACCTGTGGTAAGAAGGTTGTAACCAGTTTCTTGTTCAACTTGGTCGATTACTTCTTTGAGGTAGTTGTCCATATAAGCTGGATAACTATTGGCTGACTTCAAACTTTGGAGACCGTCAGTGACGGGAGTATTAATAGCTTTTTCATAATCTTCTGCACTAATGTATTTTTGCCCTTTCATTTCTGAAAGTACCAAGTTACGACGCTCTAGAGCAGCTTCTGGATGGGAATAAGGATCATATTGGTTTGGCGCTTGAGGCATTCCAGCCAAGAGTGCTAACTGTGGCAAGCTTAAGTCCTTCAAGTCTTTTCCATAGTAATTTTGGGCTGCGGTTTGCATTCCATAGTTACCGTTGGACATGTAGACTTTATTGATGTAATAGGTCAGGATTTCTTGCTTGGTTGCTTTTTGCTCTAGTTGAACGGCTAGCCAAGCTTCTTGAGCTTTACGTGACAAGGTTTGATCAGCAGTTGAAGTAGAAAAATAAGTCAATTTAATTAATTGTTGTGTCAAGGTTGAGGCACCTTGTAGACCTCCTCCTTGTAGATTTCTCAATGCTGCTCCCATGATACGAATAGTATCAACACCTCTATGATCAAAAAAACGGTGGTCTTCGATAGACACAATTGCCTTGACTAAGTCAGTAGGAATTTCATTTGCTTGAGCATTTACGCGACGTTCAGATCCAAGGTCAGCAATCAGTTCGTTTTTGTTGTCATAAATCTTGCTAGAGGTTGTCGCAACTAATTTACTTTCAGATAAGGCTGGAGCCTTGCTAACAAAGTAGAGGAAGGCACCTCCACCTAATAGAAATAATGCGATAAATAAGGTAAGAAATGTAATTCCAATATACTTTAAGAATCGCAGAATAGTTTGTTTATTCATCTTGTTTTACCACCTAGTAAATGTTCTTTGATAATATCGAGATAGGGAATTTGAGGGAAAGCTCCTTGCTTTACTAAATATCCGTATTCTTTGATATATCCAAGTGGCATTGATTTTTGGCCCTTATCTTGATGATAAAAGCGAATCAAATCAAGTGCCGGCAACAAATAAGTTTCTTGTCGAGAAGAAAAATGAAGCAGTACGAAGCAAATGCCCTGCTGTTCTAGGACTTGTTCCATATGTTGAATCTGGTGAAGATGGAAGTTCTTCATTGGAATAGCATTCTTTTGTCGTGTTTCCTTGGCCTCAAAGTCAATGTAATGTCCTCTATACACGCCAGAGTAATCTGTAGTGGAAGCTTGTCTAAAATAGGCTTCTACAATTTTGGCTCGACTACGTTGAGGATAGTCTACTCGAACGATCTGAACAGGCGTTGGCTTTTTATGGATAACTGCCATACCATGCGTCAGATAGTAGTCGTTTGTAGCGTTAATAATCTTTTCAAAAGTCATTCCTCGATTTGCGAAATTTTTTGGTTGAGAAATGGATGTTTGGCTTTTTTTTGATGAAATTTTATGAGGATAGTTGACCATATTTCTCCTTATTGGTACAATAACATCACTCTATTATACCATAAAAATAGAAAGAAAGGTGTAAAAATGACTACAGCTTTAATTATGGGATATTCTAATTTTGACTTGGGTTTGTTTAATGAAAAAGATATCAGATTAAAAATTATAAAGAAAGCCATTCGCCATGATTTAGAAAATTTAGCAGAAGAAGGGATTAAATGGCTGGTCTTTACAGGGAACTTGGGATTTGAATCTTGGGTGCTTGATGTCGCAAATGAAATGAAAGAAGAATATGATTTCAGCCTAGCGACCATTTTTGATTTTGAAACACACGGGGAAAATTGGAATGAAGCGAATCAGCTTAAACTTAGTCAATTTAAGCAGGTAGACTTTGTCAAATATGCCTATCCTAAATATGAACATATGGGGCAACTACGAGATTACCAACGATTTTTGCTGGAAAATACTGACTTAGCTTATTTTTTCTATGACCCAGAAAATGAGACCAAATTAAAATTTATAGACAATTTGATGAAAAATCAGGAAGGTTATCGCATAAAAAGGTTAACGTTTGAAGACTTAAATGAGCTAGTAGAAAATTTTTCTGAAAAGTAAGCCTTTGACCTTGATTTTTGTTTGGCTTTTTTTATATAATAATACTAGCAAGCGAGAATGGAGAGAGACATGGCAAGTATTATTTTTTCAGCGAAAGATATTTTTGAACAAGAGTTTGGACGTGAAGTTCGTGGGTATAGTAAGGTAGAAGTTGATGAGTTTTTGGACGATGTCATTAAGGACTATGAAACCTATGCTGCCTTGGTCAAGTCACTTCGTCAGGAAATTGCGGATTTGAAGGAAGAATTAGCTCGTAAACCGAAACCTTCACCAGTTCAAGCAGAGCCTATGGAAGCGGCAACTACAAGTTCTATGACGAATTTTGATATTTTAAAACGTCTAAATCGTCTTGAGAAAGAAGTATTTGGGAAACAAATTTTGGATAACTCTGATTTATAAGAGCTTATTTGAAAAGTGCAATTTTTGGATAATCGCGTGAGGAGAATTTCTTTTCATGAGGAAAGTCCATGCTAGCACAGGCTGTGATGCCTGTAGTGTTTGTGCTAGGCGAAACCATAAGCCTAGGGACGAGAAATCGTTACGGCAGTTGAAATGGCTAAGTCCTTGGATAGGCCAGAGTAGGCTTGAAAGTGCCACAGTGACGGAGTCTTTCTGGAAACGGAGAGAGTGGAACGCGGTAAACCCCTCAAGCTAGCAACCCAAATTTTGGTCGGGGCATGGAGTACGCGGAAACGAACGTAGTATTCTGACTGCTATCAGCTAGAGCTGTTAGTGGTAGACAGATGATTATCGAAGGAAGTGGTCCTAGTCACTTCTGGAACAAAACATGGCTTATAGAAAATTGCATATAGGTTGGGGCTGAGAAATTTTCTCAACCTCATTTTTTAAAGTGGACATATAGAAAGGTCTTGCAAGACTGTAACATGAAAAAAGAATTTAATTTAATTGCAACTGTGGCAGCAGGTCTTGAAGCTGTCGTTGGTCGTGAAGTGCGAGAGTTGGGTTACGATTGTCAGGTTGAAAATGGACGTGTTCGTTTTCAAGGAGATGTGAGAGCCATTATCGAAACCAACCTCTGGCTTCGGGCATCAGACCGTATCAAAATTATCGTAGGAACGTTCCCAGCTAAGACTTTTGAGGAGCTCTTTCAAGGAGTTTTCGCCTTAGATTGGGAAAATTATTTACCGCTTGGAGCTCGGTTCCCAATTTCAAAAGCTAAATGTGTGAAATCTAAATTACACAATGAACCCAGTGTTCAGGCTATTTCAAAGAAGGCCGTTGTCAAGAAATTGCAGAAACACTACGCCCGTCCAGAAGGAGTTCCTCTGATGGAAACTGGTCCAGAGTTTAAAATTGAGGTCTCTATTCTTAAAGACATAGCAACTGTCATGATTGATACGACAGGGACTAGCCTCTTTAAACGTGGTTATCGTACGGAAAAAGGTGGCGCTCCCATAAAGGAAAATATGGCAGCAGCTATTTTGCAACTCTCTAACTGGTATCCAGACAAGCCCTTGATTGATCCAACCTGTGGTTCAGGAACTTTCTGTATCGAGGCAGTTATGATTGCCAGAAAGATGGCTCCAGGTCTGCGTCGCTCCTTTGCCTTTGAGGAATGGAACTGGATTAGCGATCGCTTGATTCAAGAAGTTCGCACAGAAGCAGCTAAGAAAGTGGATCGTGAGCTTGAGCTAGATATCATGGGCTGTGATATCGATGCACGTATGGTGGAAATTGCTAAGGCCAATGCTCAGGCAGCAGGTGTTGTAGGAGATATTACCTTTAAGCAGATGCGCGTGCAGGATTTGCGTTCTGATAAAATAAATGGAGTGATTATCTCTAACCCACCTTATGGTGAACGCTTGTCAGATGATGCAGGGGTTACCAAGCTTTATGCTGAGATGGGTCAAGTATTTGCTCCTCTGAAAACGTGGAGCAAGTTTATCTTAACCAGTGATGAAGCCTTTGAGACCAAGTACGGTAGTCAGGCGGATAAGAAACGTAAGTTGTACAACGGAACTTTAAAAGTTGATTTGTATCAATATTTTGGTCAGCGTGTTAAACGTCAGGAAGTAAAGTAGGAAGGAAAACTCATGAGTAAGAAAAGACGGAATCGTCATAAAAAAGAAAACCAAGAACCGCGATTTGATTTTGATGAAGCAAAAGAGTTAACAGTTGGTCAAGCTATTCGTAAAAATGAAGAAGTGGAAGCAGGAGTCTTGCCTGAAGATTCCATTTTGGACAAGTATGTCAAGCAACACAAAGATGAAATCGAAGCAGATAAGTTTGCGACTCGCCAATACAAAAAAGAGGAGTTAATCGAAACACAGAGTCTGGATGACTTGATTCAAGAGGTGCGTGAAGCTGTAGAGGAGTCAGAAGCCTATTCAGAGGAAGTTCTATCGTCTGAAGCTATCTTACCTCCACTGCCTCTGGACGATGAGGATAAAGACTGGGATCCTATAGTACTAGAGGATGAAAATTCAGCAGAAATGACTGGGGAAGTGGAAGAGGAGAAAAAACTTTCTCGTCTGGATCAAGAGGACCCAGAAAAGAAAAGTAAAAAAGGTTTTGTTTTGACCGCTTTGGCGCTCGTATCAGTGGTTATCTGTGTCAGTGCTTATTATGTCTATCGTCAAGTGACCCGTTCGACCAAGGAAATCCAGACTTCTCAATCAACTACAAATACGCAGTCAGATGTAGAAGAATTCAATAATTTATATGATGGCTTCTATACAGATAGCAATAAAACTGCTTTGAAAAATAGTCAGTTTGATAAACTGAGTCAACTTAAGACCTTGCTTGATAAGCTGGAAGGTAGTCGTGAACATACCCTTGCCAAATCTAAGTATGATAGTCTAGCAACGCAAATCAAGGCCATTCAAGATGTCAATGCACAATTTGAAAAACCAGCTATTGTGGATGGTGTCTTGGATACCAATGCTAAAGTCAAATCGGATGCTAAATTTACAGATATTAAAACTGGAAATACGGAGCTTGATAAAGTTCTAGATAAGGCTATCAGTCTTGGTAAGAGCCAGCAAACAAGTGCTTCAAGCTCAAGTTCAAGTGAAACTAGCAGCTCAAGTTCTCGTCAAGCAAGTGAAAATACTGCTAGTGAAACAAGCCCAAGTAGTTCAAATACGGCATCAACTGAAACTAGAAGTACCCGCAGTGAAGTCAATATGGGTGTATCAAGTGCAGGAGTTGCTGTTCAAAGAAGTGCGAGTCGTGTTTCTTATAACCAATCAGCTATTGATGATAGCAATAACTCTGCCTGGGATTTCGCGGATGGTGTTTTGGAACAAATTTTAGCGACTTCACGCTCACGTGGTTATATCACTGGTAACCAATACATCCTTGAACGTGTCAATATCGTTAATGGCAATGGTTATTACAACCTCTACAAGCCAGATGGAACCTATCTCTTTACCCTTAACTGTAAGACAGGATACTTTGTTGGAAATGGTTCTGGACATGCGGATGCTTTGGACTACTAAGCAGTCGTTACAAAATTCTTTCTTTTCAAAAGTAAAAATGATAAAATAAAACAAATTAAACAAGAGGAGTGTCAAATGACAAAAGCTAACTTTGGTGTCGTAGGTATGGCCGTAATGGGTCGTAACCTTGCCCTTAATATTGAATCTCGTGGTTACACAGTTGCTATTTACAACCGTAGTAAAGAAAAAACTGAAGATGTAATTGCTTGCCATCCTGAAAAGAACTTTGTGCCAAGCTATGACGTGGAAAGTTTTGTGAACTCAATCGAAAAACCTCGTCGTATCATGCTCATGGTTCAAGCTGGACCTGGTACAGATGCTACTATCCAAGCCCTTCTTCCACACCTTGACAAGGGTGATATCTTGATTGATGGTGGAAACACTTTCTACAAAGATACAATCCGTCGTAATGAAGAATTGGCAAACTCAGGTATCAACTTTATCGGTACTGGAGTTTCTGGTGGTGAAAAAGGTGCCCTTGAAGGTCCGTCTATCATGCCTGGTGGACAAAAAGAGGCCTACGAATTGGTTGCGGATGTTCTTGAAGAAATCTCAGCTAAAGCACCAGAAGATGGCAAACCATGTGTGACTTACATCGGTCCTGATGGAGCTGGTCACTATGTGAAAATGGTTCACAACGGTATCGAGTATGGTGATATGCAATTGATCGCAGAAAGCTATGACTTGATGCAACACTTGTTAGGCCTTTCTGCAGAAGATATGGCTGAAATCTTTACTGAGTGGAATAAGGGTGAATTGGACAGCTACTTGATCGAAATCACAGCTGATATCTTGAGCCGTAAAGACGATGAAGGCCAAGATGGACCAATCGTAGACTACATCCTTGATGCTGCAGGTAACAAGGGAACTGGTAAATGGACTAGTCAATCATCACTTGACCTTGGTGTGCCATTGTCACTCATCACTGAGTCAGTATTTGCACGTTACATTTCAACTTACAAAGAAGAACGTGTACATGCTAGCAAGGTTCTTCCAAAACCAGCTGCCTTCAAATTTGAAGGAGACAAGGCTGAGTTGATTGAAAAGATTCGTCAAGCCCTTTACTTCTCAAAAATCATTTCATACGCACAAGGTTTTGCGCAATTGCGTGTAGCTTCTAAAGAAAACAACTGGAATTTGCCATTTGCAGATATCGCATCTATCTGGCGTGATGGCTGTATCATCCGTTCTCGTTTCTTGCAAAAGATTACAGATGCTTACAACCGTGATGCAGACCTTGCTAACCTTCTTTTGGATGAGTACTTCTTGGATGTTACTGCTAAGTACCAACAAGCAGTGCGTGATATCGTAGCTCTTGCTGTTCAAGCTGGTGTGCCAGTGCCAACTTTCTCAGCAGCGATTACTTACTTTGATAGCTACCGTTCAGCTGACCTTCCAGCTAACTTGATCCAAGCGCAACGTGACTACTTTGGTGCCCACACTTACCAACGTAAAGACAAAGAAGGAACATTCCACTACTCTTGGTATGACGAAAAATAAGTAGGTCTGCCATGGGGAAACGGATTTTATTACTTGAGAAAGAAAGAAATCTAGCTCATTTTTTAAGTTTGGAACTCCAAAAAGAGCAATACCGAGTTGATCAGGTTGAGGAGGGGCAAAAAGCCCTCTCCATGGCTCTTCAGACAGACTATGACTTGATTTTATTGAATGCTCAACTTGGGGATATGACAGCCCAGGATTTTGCAGATAAGCTAAGTCGGACTAAGCCAGCCTCAGTGATTATGGTCTTGGACCATCGCGAAGAATTGCAAGATCAGATTGAGACAATCCAACACTTTGCCGTTTCTTACATCTATAAGCCGGTTATTATTGAGAATCTGGTGGATCGTATTTCAGCGATTTTCCGAGGTCGGGACTTTATCGACCAACACTGTAGTCAGATGAAGGTTCCAACGTCTTACCGCAATCTGCGTATGGATGTAGAACATCATACCGTTTATCGTGGCGAGGAAATGATTGCTCTGACTCGTCGTGAGTATGACCTCTTGGCTACTCTTATGGGAAGCAAGAAAGTCCTGACTCGTGAGCAGTTGTTGGAAAGTGTCTGGAAGTATGAAAGTGCGACCGAAACCAATATCGTGGATGTCTATATCCGTTATCTACGTAGCAAGCTTGATGTAAAAGGTCAAAAAAGTTACATTAAAACCGTTCGTGGTGTCGGTTACACCATGCAAGAATAGAAAAGCAGTTGCAGTTATGTGACTGCTTTTTTTGAGGTTTTTCTATATATTGACATACAATTGAGTCTTTGCTATAATCAGCTATGGAGGATAGGTCTAATGAAAATAATAAAAAAATTGATGCAAATCGCATTAGCAGTTTTTTTCTTTAGCTTACTGGCAACAAGTGCAGTATTGGCGGATGATGCTGATTCAGAAGGTTGGAAATTTGTCCAAGAAAATGGTAGAACATACTACAAGAAGGGTGACATCAAAGAAAAGGCCTGGCGAGTGATTGATGGCAAGACCTATTATTTTGATCATGTATCAGGAGAGATGGTTGTCGGCTGGCAATATATCCCGTTTCCATCTAAAGGAAGTACCATTGGTCCCTATCCTAATGGTATGAGGTTGGAATTTATGCCAATGCCAAGATGGTACTACTTTAATCAAGATGGGGTACTACAAGAATTTGTTGGTAAGCAAGTTTTAGAAGCAAAAACTGCTACAAATACCAACAAACATCATGGGGAACAATATGATAGCCCAGCAGAGAAACGAACCTATTATTTTGAAGATAAACGTGATTATCACACCTTAAAAACCGGCTGGATTTCTGACGAAGGGCATTGGTATTATTTACAGAAGGATGGTAGCTTCGATGCTCGTATCGACAGTTTAACGGTTGGGGAGCTAGTGCGTGGTTGGATAAATGATGGTTCAGCTTGGTACTATCTAGATCTAGAAACTGGTATCATGCAAACTGGTTGGAAGCAAATTGGCAATAAGTGGTACTACCTCCGTTCATCAGGAGCAATGGCAACTGGTTGGTATCAAGACGGCTCAACTTGGTATTATCTAGATGCTGAAAATGGTGATATGAAAACGGGCTGGCAATATCTTGGTAACAAGTGGTACTATCTCCGTTCATCAGGAGCAATGGCAACTGGTTGGTTCCAGGTCGGTAGTAAATGGTACCATACTTATAGCTCAGGTGCCTTGGCAGTGAATACGACTGTAGATGGCTATTCTGTCAACTATAATGGCGAATGGGTTCAATAATGAAAAAAGCGATTGTGAATGGAAACAATCGCTTTTTTTGTGAAAATATAATAAAATAGATAGGAGAGAATAAATACTTGTAGGAAAAAATGGGACGGCTTTTTCGTCTAGCAAAAGGAAAAAATGACAAAAAAAGTTGGTGTCGGTCAGGCACATAGTAAGATTATTTTAATAGGGGAGCATGCAGTCGTTTACGGTTATCCTGCCATTTCCCTGCCTCTTTTGGAGGTGGAGGTGACTTGTAAGGTAGTTCCTGCAGCGAGTCCTTGGCGTCTTTATGAGGAGGATACCTTGTCCATGGCAGTTTATGCTTCGCTGGAGTATTTGGATATCAAAGAAGCCTGCATTCGCTGTGAGATTGACTCGGCTATCCCTGAAAAACGGGGAATGGGTTCGTCAGCTGCTATCAGCATAGCGGCTATTCGTGCGGTTTTTGACTACTATGAGGCAGAACTGCCTCATGATGTATTAGAAATCTTGGTCAATCGGGCTGAGATGATTGCTCATATGAATCCGAGTGGTTTGGATGCCAAGACCTGTCTCAGTGACCAGCCTATTCGATTTATTAAGAATGTAGGATTTACAGAGCTTGAGATGGATTTATCTGCCTATTTGGTGATTGCTGATACAGGTGTTTATGGCCATACTCGTGAAGCCATCCAAGTGGTTCAAAGCAAGGGGAAGGATGCCCTGCCGTTTTTGCATGCCTTGGGAGAATTGACTCAGCAGGCAGAAGATGCAATTAGAGGAAAAGATGCTGAAGGACTGGGGAAAATCCTCAGTCAAGCGCATTTACACTTAAAAGAAATTGGTGTTAGTAGCCCTGAGGCAGACTCTTTGGTTGAAACGGCTCTTAACCATGGTGTTTTAGGTGCCAAGATGAGCGGTGGTGGGCTAGGAGGCTGTATTATCGCCTTGACAACCAATTTGACTCAAGCTCAAAAACTAGCAGAAAGATTAGAAGAGAAAGGAGCTGTTCAGACATGGATCGAGAGCCTGTAACAGTACGTTCCTACGCAAATATTGCTATTATCAAATATTGGGGAAAGAAAAAAGAGAAAGAGATGGTTCCTGCTACTAGCAGTATTTCTCTGACTTTGGAAAATATGTACACAGAGACGACCTTGTCGCCGCTACCGACAGATGCTACTGCTGATGCCTTTTATATCAATGGTCAGCTACAAAATGAGGCTGAGCATGCCAAGATGAGCAAGATTATTGACCGTTACCGTCCAGCTGGTGAGGGTTTTGTTCGTATTGATACTCAAAATAATATGCCTACGGCAGCGGGCCTATCTTCAAGCTCTAGTGGTTTGTCCGCCTTGGTCAAGGCTTGTAATGCTTATTTCAAGCTTGGTTTGGATAGAAGTCAGTTAGCACAGGAGGCTAAGTTTGCCTCAGGATCTTCTTCTCGGAGTTTTTATGGACCGCTAGGTGCCTGGGATAAGGATAGTGGGGAGATTTACCCTGTAGAGACAGACTTGAAATTAGCTATGATTATGTTGGTGCTAGAGGATAAGAAAAAACCAATCTCCAGTCGTGATGGAATGAAACTTTGTGTGGAAACCTCGACGACTTTTGATGACTGGGTGCGTCAGTCTGAGAAAGACTATCAGGATATGCTGGTTTATCTCAAGGAAAATGACTTTGCCAAGGTTGGGGAATTGACTGAGAAAAATGCCCTGGCTATGCACGCTACGACCAAAACAGCATCACCAGCCTTTTCTTATCTGACGGATGCATCTTATGAAGCTATGGACTTTGTCCGCCAGCTTCGTCAGCAAGGAGAAGCTTGCTACTTTACCATGGATGCTGGTCCCAATGTTAAGGTCCTTTGTCAGGAGAAAGATTTGGAGCATTTGTCAGAAATCTTCGGTCAACGTTATCGCTTGATTGTGTCAAAAACAAAGGATTTGAGCCAAGATGATTGCTGTTAAAACTTGTGGAAAACTCTATTGGGCAGGTGAATATGCTATTTTAGAGCCAGGGCAGTTAGCCTTGATAAAGGATATTCCCATCTATATGAAGGGCGAGATTGCTTTTTCTGAGAACTATCGTATCTACTCAGACATGTTTGATTTCGTAGTGGACTTGACGCCAAATCCTGCCTACAGCTTGATTCAAGAAACAATTGCTCTAGTGGAAGATTTCCTGACTTATCGAGGTCAAACTTTAAGACCTTTTTCTCTAGAAATCCGTGGCAAAATGGAACGAGAAGGCAAAAAGTTTGGTCTGGGTTCTAGCGGTAGTGTCGTTATCTTGGTGATCAAGGCCTTGTTGGCTCTATATGATATTACGGTTGATCAGGAACTCTTGTTCAAGCTGGCTAGCGCTGTCTTGCTCAAGCGAGGAGACAATGGTTCCATGGGAGACCTTGCCTGTATTGTGGCAGAGGATTTGGTTCTCTACCGGTCATTTGATCGCCAAAAGGTGGCAACTTGGTTGGAAGAAGAAAACTTGGCGACAGTTTTGGAGCATGATTGGAGCTTTTCAATTTCACACGTACAACCTGCCCTAGAATGTGATTTCCTAGTGGGCTGGACCAAGGAAGTAGCTGTGTCTAGTAACATGGTTCAGCAAATCAAGCAAAATATCAATCAGAATTTTTTAACTTCCTCAAAAGCAACGGTGACTGCTTTGGTAGAAGCTTTAGAACAAGGAAAAGCAGAAAAAATTATCGAGCAAGTAGAAGTGGCAAGCAAGCTTTTAGAAGGCTTGAGCGCAGATATTTACACACCTTCGCTTAGACAGTTGAAAGAAGCCAGTCAAGATTTGCAGGCTGTTGCCAAGAGTAGCGGTGCTGGTGGTGGTGACTGTGGCATTGCCTTGAGTTTTGATGAGCAATCAACTGAAACCCTAAAAAACCGTTGGGCCGATCTGGGGATTGAGCTCTTATACCAAGAAAGGATAGGACATGACGACAAATCGTAAGGATGAGCACATCCGCTATGCCCTTGAGCAGAAAAGTTCCTATAATAGCTTTGATGAGGTGGAGTTGATTCATTCTTCCTTGCCTCTTTACGATCTGGATGAAATCGATCTTTCGACAGAATTTGCTGGTCGAAAGTGGGATTTTCCTTTTTATATCAATGCCATGACAGGTGGGAGTGAAAAAGGTAAAGAAATCAATCAAAAACTAGCTCAGGTGGCGGAAGCCTGTGGTATTTTATTTGTAACGGGTTCTTATAGCGCAGCCCTCAAAGATCCAGCAGATGACTCTTTTTCTGTCAAGTCTGATCATCCAAATCTCCTTCTTGGAACCAATATTGGATTGGACAAGCCTGTCGAGTTAGGACTTCAGACTGTAGAAGAGATGAATCCCCTTCTCCTGCAAGTGCATGTCAATGTTATGCAGGAATTACTCATGCCCGAGGGAGAAAGGAAGTTCAGAAGCTGGCAATCGCATCTGGCAGATTATAGCAAGCAAATCCCCGTTCCGATTGTCCTAAAGGAAGTGGGCTTTGGAATGGATGTGAAGAGCATCGAAAGAGCCTATGAACTGGGTGTTCGTACAGTGGATATATCAGGTCGTGGTGGTACCAGCTTTGCTTATATCGAAAACCGCCGCAGTGGCCAACGTGATTACCTCAATCAATGGGGACAGTCTACTATGCAAGCCCTTCTCAATGCTCAAGAATGGAAAGACAAGGTCGAACTCTTGATCAGTGGAGGCGTTCGAAATCCGCTGGATATGATTAAGTGCTTGGTCTTTGGAGCCAAGGCTGTAGGACTGTCTCGAACGGTTCTAGAATTGGTTGAAAGCTACACAGTTGAAGAAGTGATTGGCATTGTCCAAGGCTGGAAAGATGATCTACGCTTGATCATGTGTGCCCTTAATTGTGCCACCATAGCAGATCTGCAAAAAGTAGACTATCTTCTTTATGGAAAATTAAAAGAAGCAAAAGATCAGATGAAAAAGGCGTAACCACCGCCTTTTTTCCATCTTTAGACTGAGGTGACTTTTTTGAATTGTGATAAAATAGAAGGGAGAGGATGAACCTATGAGAAAATTTAAAATCTTTTTATTTATCGAAGCCTGTCTTTTGACAGGAGCTCTGATTTTGATGGTATCAGAGCATTTTTCGCGTTTTCTGCTGATTTTATTCCTCTTTTTGCTTTTGATTCGCTATTACACTGGTAAAGAGGGAAACAATCTTCTTTTAGTAGTGGCAAGCATTCTCTTCTTTTTCATCGTCATGCTCAATCCTTTTGTGATTTTAGCTATTTTTGTTGCGGTTATCTATAGCCTCTTTCTTCTTTATCCAATGATGAACCAGGAAAAAGAGCAGACCAATTTGGTTTTTGAAGAGGTGGTGACAGTTAAGAAGGAGAAAAATCGTTGGTTTGGGAATCTCCATCATTTTTCAAGCTACCAAACTTGCCAGTTTGATGATATCAATCTCTTTCGTCTCATGGGCAAGGACACCATTCATCTGGAGAGGGTGATTCTAACCAATCATGACAATGTCATTATCCTCAGAAAGATGGTAGGAACGACCAAAATCATTGTGCCTGTAGATGTGGAAGTCAGTCTCAGTGTTAACTGTCTTTATGGTGATTTGAATTTTTTCAATCAGCCCAAGCGAGCCCTTCGCAATGAACACTATCATCAAGAAACAAGAGACTATCTCAAGAGTAACAAGAGTGTCAAGATTTTCTTAACCACTATGATTGGCGATGTTGAGGTGGTTAGAGGATGAAAAAACAAGCCTATGTAATGATTGCTCTCACCTCCATCCTGTTTGTCTTATTTCTGTCCCACAGCTTGCTGGACATCCTTGACTTTGACTGGTCTATTTTCTTGCATGATGTCGAAAAAACAGAAAAATTTGTCTTTTTGTTGTTGGTATTCAGCATGTCCATGACCTTTCTCTTAGCCCTGTTTTGGAGAGGTGTTGAAGAGCTTTCTCTAAGAAAAATGAAGGCCAATCTCAAGCGTTTATTGGCAGGGAAAGAAGTGGTTCAGGTTGCTGATCCAGATTTGGATGCCAGCTTCAAGTCCTTGTCAGGTAAACTTAATCTTTTGACAGAAGCTCTTCAAAAGTCTGAAAATCACAGTCTTACTCAGGAAGAGGAAATCATCGAGAAAGAACGAAAGCGGATTGCTCGGGATTTGCACGATACGGTTAGTCAGGAGTTGTTTGCGGCCCACATGATTTTGTCAGGTGTCAGCCAGCAGGCTTTGAAACTGGATAGAGAAAAGATGCAGACCCAGTTGCAGAGTGTCACAGCCATTTTAGAAACAGCTCAGAAGGACTTGAGAGTCTTGCTCCTGCATTTGCGCCCAGTTGAATTGGAACAGAAGAGCTTGATAGAAGGGATTCAAATTCTTCTAAAAGAGCTTGAGGACAAGAGTGATCTCAAGGTTAGTCTTAAGCAAAATGTATCTAAATTGCCTAAGAAAATCGAGGAGCATATCTTCCGTATTCTGCAAGAATTGATCAGCAATACCCTCCGCCATGCCCAGGCCTCTTGTCTGGATGTCTATCTCTATCAGACGGATCTTGAATTGCAGCTGAAGGTGGTGGACAATGGGATTGGTTTCCAGTTAGGGAGTTTAGACGACTTGAGTTATGGACTGCGGAATATCAAGGAGCGAGTCGAAGATATGGCAGGAACGGTTCAACTCTTGACAGCTCCCAAGCAAGGTCTGGCGGTTGATATCCGTATTCCCCTGTTAGATAATGAGTTATAAAGGAGTAGAGATGAAAATTTTACTAGTAGATGACCATGAAATGGTCCGATTGGGCTTGAAAAGCTACTTTGACCTCCAAGATGATGTAGAAGTTGTAGGTGAGGCTGCCAACGGATCTCAAGGCATTGACTTGGCCTTGGAACTGCGTCCAGATGTCATTGTCATGGATATCGTCATGCCTGAGATGAATGGAATTGACGCGACCTTGGCCATCCTCAAAGAATGGCCTGAAGCCAAGATTTTGATTGTGACCTCTTACTTAGACAATGAAAAAATCATGCCTGTCTTAAATGCTGGTGCTAGGGGCTATATGCTCAAGACTTCAAGTGCGGATGAATTGCTGCACGCTGTTCGTAAGGTAGCTACTGGGGAGCTGGCCATTGAGCAAGAGGTCAGTAAGAAGGTCGAATACCACCGCAATCATATAGAACTACATGAGGACTTAACTGCGCGTGAGCGAGATGTGCTTCAACTCATCGCCAAGGGCTACGAAAATCAGCGCATCGCAGACGAACTGTTTATCTCTCTCAAGACGGTCAAGACCCATGTGTCCAATATCCTAGCCAAACTTGAAGTCAGCGATCGTACCCAGGCGGCTGTCTATGCCTTTCAGCACCACTTGGTGGGTCATGAAGACTTTTAATAGTTATGTAAAAATAATATTGGAGAAGTAGCTGAACTTAGTATCAAAGAAGCAAGCAAGTACCTCTAGCACGATAAAATATTTTTTTCACAATGTTTTATGTTATTTGTTGACATTCATTTTATAGGGGAGTAAAATGAAGCTAAAGATAACTAAAGTAATGTAGTATTTATCAAAGGATATAAAAAATCCAAAAGGAGGTTAGAATCATGTCTCCGTAAATTATCAAAATAAGGTCACTAGAGCGTTAAGGAATTTTGAAGAAAGGATTTTTGTCATGAAAAAATATATTACTTATGCAGCTTTATTACTTACTTCAGGAGCTTTGTTATCAACTACTTATGTAGTTAATGCAGAAACTACAACGTCTACCACTAAAGTGACTACATCACAAACAACTTCACAGTATACAAGCGAGAAAGAAGCAATTGATCAACTTGTTAAAGAAGGTAAAATTAAGGTTGAAGATGCAGAACAAGTTAAGTTGGTAGGATTTTCTCCTAGAGAATTAACGCAAGTAGAAGGCGATCAAGAAAAAATAGCATTTAATCAAAATAGAGATGATAAAGGAACCTGGATGATAACAGATGGTCGCTGGTGGTTCAAATATACTTCAGGTGGGTATGCTAAACATTGGGAATTCTTAGATAAGAAATGGTATTATTTTGATGATCAAGGTTGGATGAAATCAAATGAGTGGATTAACCCAGATGGTAATTGGTACTATCTTTCAAATGACGGTTCCATGCTAGCTGATTATAATAGAGTTAATGGGAAACCTTATTTCTTCAGATCTAACGGTGTTTGCGTAGAAAATAAAGGTCAGGCAATTGCTGAGTATGCAGAGACATTTGTAGATAAAATCCCATATGTTGGGGGTTGGGCAGACTTGAATAAGGGTGTAGATTGCTCAGGATTTACACATGCCATATATAAAAACTTTGACATTTACTTAGGAACTGATACTAGATCTCAATTTAAGCAAGGAATTGATGTAACTGGTAATGAAAAACCTGGAGATTTAATTTTCTTTAATAATCTTGAACATGTGGGAATTAATATTGGCGGTAACCAAGTGGTTCACGCAAATTATGTAAGAAAATTTGTAAACATAACTAACAATGAATACATTGGATCTATTGACGGAGCTAGACGAGTTTGGTAACAATAAAATTTAAATGTCATAAATAATTTGTTACTAATTGGAGGAAACGGCTATGAAAAAATCTAAACTACTTACACTTGGTTTGCTTGCAGGTGCTGGCCTACTTTTATCTATCAACCAAGCACAGGCTGCAGATACATGGGTAAAAAATGGTTCTGACTGGAATCTTTCTCAAGATGGCAGTCTAGCTAAAAACAAATGGGTGCAAAATGCTGGCTCTTGGTACCACTTTGACGGTTCTGGTAAAATGCAGACAGGCTGGTACAAGGAAGGCAATACATGGTATTCGCTCGCAGACAGTGGGGCTATGCGTACTGGCTGGTACAAGGAAGGCAATACATGGTACTCACTCGCAAATAGTGGGGCTATGCGTACTGGTTGGTACAAAGAAGGGTCTACTTGGTACTACCTCAAAGGCAGTGGCGCTATGGCAACAGGATGGGCAACTGCAAATGGTCAATGGTCTTACTTTGAAAAATCAGGTGCTATGGTAGCAGATAGAGCTGTTCCAGCAAGCGATGGGGAAAGTTATGTCATTGGTAAGGATGGTTATATGTTAACCAAACTCCCTAGTCAGGTTGAACAAGATCCTTTTGATGATACAGTTATTACAGATATCGTTACTTTGTCTGATGGTTATGACTATCACCTTGTTCATAAGAAAGATGGAGTTGTTATCGAAAAGAATGCCTGGTATATCAAACCTATTGTTGAACGTTTTTCTTATCAAAAGATTGGCGATATAAAACGAAATACTTTAGATGCCATTACTGATAATAAAAAACCAGGGGAAGAAATTGATCCTAAAGCTGTCATAAAGAATTTCCAAAACTTACCAAATAAGTATTACTTTGGAGCAGATGGACGTAAGGTTGCGAATCTACCAGAATTCACTACTCACTTCCCTATTCAAAAAGTTGGGTCTGAACTTTATCTTAAAAACTCAAGTCCAGTTATTAGTCTAGATTCATCTGGATTGACAATTAATGACAATAAACTTTATCTAAGAGGTGCCAATGATGATAATGGTAAACTTGTAACTGGATATTTTACAATGTTTATGGACGGATTATTATCTAAAGATCACCATATTTTGGGCTATGCAGATGAATCTGGTGAAATCGTGAAGATGAAAGTTTTGCCTAATGATTTCCGTGATTATATTGAAAAAG